>CAXNEG010000015.1:0-14656 GCA_964201305.1 Polaromonas sp. | reverse complement strand
CTTTGTTGACGCCAAAAAGTGTGGCCGGATGAGTGCTTGGAAAGGCTGCAAACAGGGCTGGTACCAGTACCAGGCCACCGCCGCCGACGATGGCGTCTACAAAACCGGCCAGCAGGGAGGCGGCGGTGACAAAGAAGATTTCCATGCGGGCGATTGTCTCAGGCCGCTTGCTGCAGCCGGACATAAAAAAAGCGCCGGGGTTGCCAGCGCTTTTTCGGGCCCATCGTGTGGACGGCCCGATCATCTTGTTTCTTCTTTGACTTCTGAGTCTCCCCCGCTCCTCGCAATACGAAAGCTTGTCTCGTTTGCAATGGAGTCACTATAGGCGGCGGAACCAATGACCCGCATTGGTGCTTTCCCGAGGGCTTATTCGCCGCGGGTGATCCAGGCCGCGGCTTTTTCCGCAATCATCAGGGTGGGCGAATTGGTGTTGCCGCTGGTGATGAGTGGCATCACGCCGGCATCGACCACGCGCAGCCCGCTGATGCCGCGCACCCGCAGGTGTGAGTCCACCACGGTCATCGGGTCGTCCAATTTGCCCATTTTGGTGGTACCCACCGGGTGAAAGATGGTGGTGGCAATGTCGCCGGCCAGCCGGGCCAGTTCCTCGTCGCTCTGGTGCTGCGTCCCGGGGCGGAACTCCTCGGGCTGGTAGGCGGCCAGCGCGCGCTGTCCGACGATGCGCCGCGTCAGCCGCAAAGACTCGACGGCCACCTGCCGGTCTTCGGGCGTGCTCAGGTAGTTGGGGGCAATGGCCGGTGCATCTTCAAAGCGGGCGCTTTGAATGTTGACGCTGCCGCGGCTGGTCGGGTTGATATTGCAGACGCTGGCGGTGAAAGCGTTGAAGTCGTGCAGCGGCTCGCCAAAGGCGTCCAGCGACAGCGGTTGCACGTGGTATTGAATATTCGGGTGGGCTCGGTCGGGGCTGGAGCGCGTGAAAGCGCCCAGCTGCGAAGGCGCCATGCTCATCGGGCCGGTGCGGGCCCAAGCGTATTCCAAACCGATTTTGGCCTTGCCCCAAAGCGAGTTGGCCATGGTGTTGAGCGTCACATTGCGTTTGCCGCCGGTCCCGATTTTGTAGACCGAGCGGATTTGCAAATGGTCTTGTAAATTGGCGCCCACGCCGGGCAGGTCTTTTTTGACCTCGATACCGTGCTGCTGCAGCAGCGCCGCCGGGCCGATACCGGAGAGTTGCAGGATCTGCGGTGAGCCGATGCTGCCGGCGCACAGCAGCACTTCGCCGCGCAGCCCGCCTGAGTCGCGTGAGGCCAGCGCTTTGACGCGCTCGCTACCGCGCCAGACCTCGACGCCGGTGCAGCGCTGTCTGCCGTCAGATTGCTTTTCAATCAGCAGCTGGCACACCTGCGCGCTGGTCCACATTTCAAAGTTGGGCCGGCCAAAGCAAGTCGGGCGAAGGAATGCTTTGGCCGTGTTCCAGCGAAAGCCGCTTTTCTGGTTGACCTCGAAATAACCCACGCCTTCGTTGTCGCCGGTGTTGAAGTCGTCGGTGGCTGGAATGCCGGCTTGTTGTGCCGCCAGCGAAAAGGCGTCCAGAATGTCCCATTGCAGGCGCTGCTTTTCCACGCGCCACTCGCCACCCATTTTTTGGGCCAGGCCCTGGCTGCCTGCGTGTTGGCTTTTGTGGCCGTGTAGACGGCGAAATTTTTCGTTGACATGGCCTTGCGATGCGTCGAGCTTGTAGTGGTCCTCGTGCATCCGGAAGCTGGCCAGCGCACTGTCCCAGCGCCAGACGTCGTCGCCGGTGAGTTCTGCCCAGCGTTCGTAGTCGCGCGCCTGACCGCGCATGTAGATCATGCCGTTGATGCTAGAAGAGCCGCCCAGCGTCTTGCCACGCGGGTAGCCCAAAGAGCGACCGTTCAGGCCGGGTTCAGCTTCGGTCTTGTAGAGCCAGTCGGTGCGCGGATTGCCGATGCAATGCAAATAGCCCACCGGAATGTGGATCCAGTGGTAGTTGTCACGACGGCCGGCCTCGATCATCAGCACGCGCTTGCTGGCATTGGCGCTCAGGCGGTTGGCCAGCAGGCAGCCGGCGGTGCCGCCGCCGATGATGATGTAGTCGAAGGTGGTGTCGCTCATGGTGTTTCGATACTTTCGAAAGTGAAGTCCGGCGCGAGAGATCAGGCGTTGCCGCGCAAAACCGGAAAGAGTTTGCTCAGGCCGTCGGCCATCAGCGCCACGGCCAGTGCTGCCACGGCGATGCTGGCGCCTTGCGCGGCGCGTTCTTCGGCATCATGTAATTCGTCGGGGTTGGTTTTGGTTTGCGGTGTTTCGGCGTTCAGCATGCTCAGTGCGGCAGTCAGCAGCAGCATGCCGCCGCCGACTTGAAAGCTGGCCAGAGAAACGCCAAAAAACTCCAGAATCTGCACGCTCAGCAGCGCGCTTGCTGCAATGACGGCAAATGCGCTGCAAGAAGAAATCAGGATCGTGTGGCGACGCTGCTCCGGCGAAAAACTTTGTGTGTAGTGAATGAAAAAAGCCACGCAGGCCAGCGGGTTGACGATGGCCAGCAGCGTCACCAGTGGCTTGAAATACATCAGCGGCCGCCTGTCACGTCCAGCACGGTGCCCGTGGTGTAGCTGGACTCCGGGCCCATCAGCCAGAGGATGCTGCGGGAGACTTCTTCGGCGCTGCCGGGGCGCTGCATGGGCACCTGTGGCGCCATTTCACGGGCACGGTCGGGCAGCCCGCCTGAAGCATGAATTTCTGTGTCGATGATGCCGGGGCGCACTGCGTTCACGCGTATGCCCTCGGCAGCCACTTCCTTGGCCAGACCGACGGTGAAGCTGTCGATAGCGCCCTTGGCCGCTGCATAGTCCACGTACTGGCCGGGCGCGCCCAGGCGGGCCGCCACGCTGGACAAGTTGACGATGGTGCCGCCAGTGCCGCCGTGGCGCGTGCTCATGCGCCGCACGGCTTCGCGCGCGCAGACAAAGCTGCCATAGACATTGATCTCGAACATGCGCTTAAAGCGCGCCATGCTCATGGCGTCTACACGCGAGGTCTGGTCCACCACGCCGGCGTTGTTAACCAGCGCTGTCAGGCGGCCGAGCTTGGCATCGACTTTTTCAAACATCGTCAGCACTTGCGCTTCATTTGCAACGTCAGCCTGTACCGCCATGGCGGTACCGCCGGCTTGACGGATTTGCCGCACGACCTCATCGGCGGCCAAGGAGTTGGCGCTGTAATTGACGGCAACGGCATAGCCTTGGCGCGCCGCCAGCAGGGCCGTGGCAGCCCCGATACCGCGCGAAGCGCCAGTGATCAAAACAACAGCAGACATGAGTTTCTCCGGCAACAATGGTGATGCCGGTTATAAACGCCGGCAAGGATTCAATGTAACTCACTGCAACACGCCGGAGGGCCCCATGAGCGCCACGATCGACTACTACTTCAGCCCGCCAAGCCCCTGGACGTACCTGGGCCATGCGCGTTTTACCGACATCGTCCGCCGGTCCGGCGCCAGTATTCGCTTGCTGCCCACGGATTTCGGTAAGGTCTTTGCTGTCTCCGGTGGCCTGCCGCTGGGCCAGCGCGCGCCACAGCGCCAGGCTTACCGCCTGGTAGAGCTGGCGCGTTTTAGTCAGCACTTACAGCTGCCGATGCATGTCAAGCCGCGCTTTTTCCCGGTGGCCGGCGACGCTGCTGCTTGCCTGATCATTGCGGTGGACCAGCATGACGGCGCGCAAGCTGCAATGCGTCTGAGTGGCGCCATCTTTGAAGCTCTTTGGAGCCAAGAGCGTAATATTGCCGACGCTGCTGTATTGGCCGAACTGCTGAGCGAGCAGGGCTTGAGCGCGCAGCGCCAGCAGCAAGCCGGCAGTGCCGAAGTCACCCAGCGCTACGAAGCCAATACCCAGCAGGCTATCGACAAGTCCGTGTTCGGGGCGCCGACCTATGTGGTCGATGGCGAAATGTTCTGGGGCCAAGACCGGCTTGACTTTGTTGAGCGAAAACTGTTGTCCAACTAAATCCTTTCTCTATATTTTTCAGGAGTGATTCAACATGGGTTCTTTCATTGAAATTACAGCTGCCGATGGTTTCAAGCTACCGGCCTACTTGGCCGCGCCGGCCGGCCAAGTCAAAGGCGCGGTGGTGGTTTTACAGGAAGTTTTCGGCGTCAATTCGCACATCCGTTCGGTCGCAGACGGCTATGCCGAGGCGGGCTACCTGGCGATTGCGCCGGCCACCTTTCATCGGGCTCAAGCCGGGGTGGACTTGGGCTATGCCCAAGCCGACATGGGCCAGGGCATTGGCCTGAAGGCCGCTGTCGAAGCATTACCGGCACCGGGCGTTTTGCAGGATATTCAGGCGGCGATCGACCATGTCCGCCTGGCCAGTGGCGGCAAGGTCGGTATCGTCGGCTATTGCTGGGGCGGCTTGCTGAGCTGGCGCGCGGCTTGTTTGCTCAAGGGTCTGAGCGCAGCGGTTTGCTACTACGGGGGCGGCATGACAGGCCCCGAAGAGTCGGCGCGCCAGCCGGCCTGCCCCGTACTGGCCCACTTCGGCAAGAAAGACCACTGGATTGCCATGGACTCGGTCAATGCATTCGCCGCCGCGCACCCGGAGGTGGCGGTGCAGGCCTATGAAGCCGACCATGGTTTCAACTGCGATCAGCGCGGCTCTTACGACGAGCCTGCGGCAACGCTGGCACGCCAGCGCACGCTGGATTTCTACGCCAGGCATCTGGCCTGACTGGCCGCCTTGAGTTAACGCGCGGTTCTGGCCAGGTACTGCTTGCGCCAGAACACCGTCACCACGACGATCACCAACAGGATCATGCAGCCGAACACCCACCAGAAGCCGTTGGCCGAATGAATCAGCGGCATGAACTCGAAGTTCATGCCGAAAAACCCTGTCATCAGGTTCAGCGGTAAAAAGATGGCGGTGAGCGCAGTGAGCGTGCGCATGACGCTGTTGGTGCGGTTGCTCTGCGCGCTGAAGTGGATTTGCACCACAGTTTCGGCGGATTGCTCAAGCCGGCGGGCGTGATGCACCACGCGTTGGATGTGTTCAATCACGTCGCGGGCCCGCGCCACCAGTTGGTCGCGCCTTGAGTGCGCCAACTGCGTATCGGCGGCAAACGAAGACATAGGCTGCTCGCGCAGTGAATCGAGCCACTCCTGAATGGCGTCGTGCTGCTCGTCGCACAGGTCTTCCAGAACATGCAGCTGGCTGCGCGCACTCATCAGCGAGCCCCAGTTGATAAAGCGTGAATTGGGTTTGAGCAACTCAGCCTGCCAGTGCTCAAGTTGGTGGGTGAGCTCCTTGCGTACGTCGATGTAGCTGTCTACCATGGTGTTGACCATGCGCAGCACGAGGTCAGCGGGGCTGGCCGGCATGCGGTTGCGTGCGGAGACGCTGTCCACGCTGAACTTGGCGTCGCTCAGTGCGCGCTCGATGAAGCTGGTGGCGGTATAGCAGCCGCGCGGGTGCACGCTGATCAGCAACCGGTCGAACACCACAAACCCCACCGCCTTGGATTTGATGCGATTGAAAGCGGGCAGGCCGCCGCGTGGCTTGTTGCTCGGCTCGCCGCCCTGGCCGTGATAGATCTCTACGGCGGCCTCGTTTTCGTCCTCGGCATGGGTTTCGGACTGCGTGGCCAGTCGACGGAAAATAATCAGGTCGTAAATCGAGGTGTAGTCGTAGTGTGAGCAATGTGCCGGGTTGCGCAGGTCCTGGCTGTGCAGGTCCAGCAAGGTCGTACCGCCCAGTTGCTGGGCCGCCTGCTGCAGAAAAGACGCCTGCGTCTCGACTTCGTAGCGGTCCAGGAACACCCAGACAAAACCGTCAGCCGGCGCCTGCGCAGGCAGTACGTCTGAAAAGCGCAAGCTGTCAGCGGTGAATTCAACTATTTGCACATGGCTGGCCGGCTAGATGGCAATTAGGCTTTTTGCAGCAAACGCGCTGCGTCAATGGCGAAGTAAGTGAGTACCCCATCGGCACCGGCCCGCTTGAAGGCCAGCAGGCTTTCGAGCATCACCGCGTCATGGTCCAGCCAGCCGTTTTGGGCGGCGGCCTTGAGCATCGCATACTCGCCGCTGACTTGGTAGGCGAAGGTCGGCACCTTGAACTCGTCCTTCACGCGGCGCACCACGTCCAGGTAGGGCATGCCGGGCTTGACCATCACCATGTCGGCGCCTTCGGCGATGTCCAGCGCCACTTCGCGCAGCGCCTCGTCGGTGTTGCCCGGGTCCATCTGGTAAACCTTTTTGTCGGCTTTGCCCAGGTTGCCGGCAGAGCCGACGGCGTCACGGAACGGACCGTAAAAGGCGCTGGCGTATTTGGCGCTGTAGGCCATGATGCGTGTGTGAATCAGTCGCCGGTTTTCCAGCGCGGTGCGGATGGCGCCAATGCGCCCGTCCATCATGTCGCTGGGCGCGACGATGTCAACGCCGGCTTCGGCCTGGGTCAGCGCCTGCTCGGTCAGCACGACCACGGTCTCGTCGTTCAAGATGTAGCCGCTGTCGTCGAGCAGGCCGTCCTGGCCGTGGCTGGTGAAGGGGTCGAGCGCCACGTCGGTCATGACGCCGAGTTCCGGAAAGCGTTTTTTGAGTTCGCGCACAACGCGTGGCACCAGGCCTTCGGGGTTCATGGCCTCGCGGCCGTCGGGCGTTTTGAGCGCCGCATCAATCACGGGGAACAGCGCCATCACCGGGATGCCCAGCTTGACGCATTCTTCGGCCACCGGCAGAAGCAAGTCCAGGCTCAGCCGCTCGACGCCCGGCATGGAGGCAATCGGCACCCGCTGGCGCTGACCGTCGGTGACGAACACCGGGTAAATCAGGTCGTGTGCGCTCAGGCTGTTTTCACGCACCAGATTGCGTGTGAAACTGTCGCGACGCAGGCGGCGGGGCCGGCCAAGTGGGAAAGGTGCAAAGGAGGTCATGGGCAAATTGTGCCAAAACTCGAAGCCGGGGCCCAGCGCTACACTGCCGGCATGCTCTGGGTCAAATCGTTTCACATCATCTTTGTGGCCAGCTGGTTCGCCGGGCTGTTCTATTTGCCGCGGATTTTTGTGAATCTGGCGATGGTGCCCGAGGGCAGCGTGGCCGAGCGTGAGCGCCTGCTGCTGATGGCCCGCAAACTGCTGCGATTTACCACTTTGCTGGCGGTACCGGCGCTGGTGCTGGGGCTTTGGCTGTGGCTGGGTTACGGCATAGGCCGCGGTCCGGGCAATGGCTGGATGCACGCCAAATTGCTGGTGGTGTTGCTGGCGCTGGCCTATCACCACCTGTGCGCTCGCATGCTCAAAGATTTTGTGGCTCAGCGCAACACGCGCAGCCATGTCTGGTGGCGCTGGTTCAATGAGTTGCCGGTGCTGATGTTGGTCGCGGCTGTGGTGCTGGTGGTGGTCAAGCCCTGGCAGGGCTGATCCATACACCACCTTGAGACAAATATGGTGGCGCCTGCATGAGCTCCGCCCTCCAACGAACCACGGCTTGGCCATTAGCATTGGCCACTGCGTGCTTGATTGTTTATGCCAGTCTTTACCCTTTCACCGGCTGGCGCGACCAGGGCTTGTCGCCATTTGTTTTTTTGACTTCAGCCTGGCCGCGCTACTGGACCGGCTTTGATGTCAGCACCAATTTTCTGGGTTACGCCCCTTTGGGTTTTTTGCTCGCGCTGGCAGCACTGCGCAGCGGCCGGGCCGCTTGGGCCATCACGCTGGCGAGTCTGGCGTCAGCTGCGCTGTCTCTGTGCATGGAAACTTTGCAGGCGCATTTACCGTCCAGGGTTCCCTCTAATGTTGACTTTGCGCTCAACGCCGCAGGCGCCTGGGCCGGTGCGGTGAGCGCTTCGCTGCTGGAAAAAATGGGCGTGTTGCATCGTTGGAGCGATTTTCGGGCGCGCTGGTTTGAAACCGAGGCGCGAGGCGCTTTGGTTTTGCTGGCCTTGTGGCCACTGGCTTTGCTGTTCCCGGTGTCGGTACCGCTGGGCCTGGGGCAGATTCTCGAGCGTTTGGAGACGGCGCTGGCCGCGCTGCTGGTGGATTCGCCTTTTCTGGAGTGGCTGCCTGTGCGCGATGTCGAACTCCAGCCCATGGTGCCGGCCACGCAGGTGATTGTTGTGGCGCTGGGCGGCCTGATCCCCTGCCTGATCGCTTTTGGCGTGATGCGCGGCTGGGCTCACCGCAGCGCCGCCGTTTTGTGGCTGTTGGCCGTTGGTCTGTATTTCACGGTGCTGTCTGCGGCCTTGAGTTACGGGCCAACGCATGCATGGGCCTGGTTTGACCTGCCAGTGCGCGTCGGTTTCCTGGGCGCTTGCATGCTGGCGCTGCTGACTTTGTGGACATCCCCGCGCACGGCCACCGTGCTGGCCTTGCTGGCCTTGAGTGTGCAACTGGTCATGCTCAACCAGGCTTCGGCCAGCCCCTATCTGGCGCAGAACCTGCAAGTCTGGGAGCAGGGTCGGTTTATCCGCTTCCACGGACTGGCCCAGTGGCTGGGTTGGTCGTGGCCGTTTGCGGCCTTGGCCTACGTGATCATGCGCTTGTGCCGGCCTGAGGATGTGCTGGGCGCCTCGCGCCCGTAAAATAAGACCATGACTCTTGTGACACCTTTGCCTTCAGAAGGCAGTGCAGCGCCTGCATCTTATTACCAGCGCCATGTTTTCTTTTGCCTTAATGAGCGCAGTAACGGCCAAAACGCCTGCGCACATCACGGCGCGCAAGCTGCGTTTGACCACTGCAAGTCGCGCGTCAAAGAAGCCGGCTTGAGCGGACCCGGCCAGGTGCGCGTCAACAAGGCCGGATGCCTGGACCGTTGTGCTGCCGGTCCGGTGTTGGTGGTGTACCCGGAGGCGGTCTGGTACAGCTACGTCGATGCGCATGACATTGACGAAATTGTTCAATCGCACCTTCAAAATGATCAGGTGGTGGAGCGCTTGCTGACGCCGCCGGATCTGGGCCGCTGAAGCATTGCCGCCACGAACGCCTGCTTTTGAACGCTCAAACACAAAAAATCATGATCCAAGGCCAGGCGGGTCGGATCGAACTGGCCCTGGACGAGCCCGCCACCACCGCCAAAGGGGTGGCCGTGATTGCCCACCCGCATCCCTTGTTTGGCGGCACCATGGACAACAAGGTGGTGCAAACATTGGCCCGCGCCTTCACCCAGTGTGGCTGGACGGCGGTCCGCTTTAATTTCCGGGGCGTCGGCGGTAGCGAGGGCAGCCATGATGAAGGCCGTGGCGAACTCTTAGACATGTTGTCCGTGGTGCGTCATGCCGCACCGGCCGGGCGATTGGCGCTGGCGGGTTTTTCTTTCGGCGCCTTTGTCACCTCACACGTTTTGGCCGCGCTACAGGATGAGCGTGAGATCGACAGCCTGGTGCTGGTGGGTACCGCCGCCAGCCGGTTTGCGGTAGCGCCTGTCTCGAGCCAGGCGCATGCCAAGACCTTGGTGATCCATGGCGAGAGCGATGACACGGTGCCCTTGGCCAACGTGCTCGACTGGGCCCGCCCCCAATTCCTGCCGGTCACGGTGGTGCCGGGGGTCGGTCATTTCTTTCATGGACAATTACCTTTGTTGAAGAGCCTGGTGGTCCGTCACTTGAGCTGAAACCGTGACGGATCGCACCCCAGTTTTTGTCCTGATAGGGCGAAGCTTCTTGTTGAAGAAATAAAAACCATGCCCCGATTCAAACGCGTGCTGGCCGTCCTTGCCAGTTTTTTTGTTTTTTTTGCAACGCTGACGCAGCTTGCCCCGGTGCTTGCCCAGCAAGTTCAGCCGCCAGAGGTGGCTGCGCGTGCTTACCTTGTGCTGGACATCACGGCCAATCAGATTCTGGCGGCCAAAGACATCGACACACCGATCGAGCCGGCGTCGCTGACAAAGCTGATGACGGCCTACCTGGTGTTTGATGCCCTCAGAGCCAAAAAAATAGACCTGAAGCAGACCTTGGGGGTGAGCGAGCGCGCCTGGAAAATGCCGGGTTCGCGCATGTTCATCGACCCGAAGATGAAAGTGCCGGTTGAAGATCTGATCAAAGGCATGATCGTGCAGTCAGGCAATGACGCTACGGTGGCGCTGGCCGAGGGGGTGGGCGGCACTGTCGAGCGCTTTGTGCAGATGATGAACGAGCGCGCCAAGATTTTGGGCATGAAGTCCACCAGCTTCACCAACCCGGAAGGCTTGACCGAGCCCGGCCACAGCACAAGCGCTCGGGATTTGAGCCTGCTGGCAACCCGGCTGCTGCAGGATTTTCCTGACTACACCGGTTACTATGCGCTGAAAAAATACCGCTATCCGGGTACACCTGCGGCCAACGACAGCAACCGTAATTTGCTGCTGTTTCGCGACCCCTCGGTCGACGGCCTCAAAACCGGCCATACAGCGGCAGCGGGTTTTTGCATGATCGCCACCGCCAAGCGTGATGTTCCCGGCCTGGGCGTCCTGGGCGCCCAGGGGAATCGCCGCCTCATGGCCATTGTGTTGGGTGCCGCCAGCGAAAACGCCCGGGCTACTGTGGCGCAGAAACTGCTCAACTGGGGCTATACAGCGTTTGAAGTGGTCAAGCTGTTTGATGCAGCGCAGCCGGTGGTGTCCCCCCCGGTCTGGAAGGGTAAGTCCAATGTAGTCAATCTGGGCCGTCCGGAAGCCATTGTGGTGGCGGTGCCGGCTGGCAGCGGCGCCAAACTCAAAACGCAGGTGGTCCGGCCTAACCCGCTGGTCGCCCCGTTCCGGCGCGGCCAGGCGATCGGCACGCTCAGGGTCACTGCGGCCAACGATGTGGTGGTGGCCGAAGTGCCTTTGCTGGCGCTGGATGCTGTGGACGAGGCCGGCGTGCTGGGGCGTGCCTGGGACTCGATCCGCCTGTGGATTAAGTGACGCCCGGCTGATTTGGCGGCGGCCAGGCCTTGATTTGCATGCCTCACCCCGGCCTGCTACACTCATGGGCTTTTCCGGAAATTCCGGAGGGTTTTACGTTTTTCCGGTTTTCACGTGCCAGGCACGGCCTGCCCGGGTCAGTTAGATATCAGACGTTGAGGGACGTTTTTAAATGCCAACCATTAACCAGCTAGTGCGTCAGGGGCGCGAAGTCGAGAAGATCAACTCGAAAAGCCCTGCGATGCAAAACTCTCCGCAGCGCCGCGGCGTGTGCACCCGCGTGTACACCACGACGCCAAAGAAACCAAACTCTGCTCTGCGTAAAGTCGCGAAAGTGCGCCTGACAAACGGGTTTGAGATCATCTCCTACATCGGCGGCGAAGGCCACAATCTGCAGGAACACAGCGTGGTGCTGGTTCGTGGTGGTCGTGTCAAGGACTTGCCCGGTGTTCGTTACCACATCGTGCGTGGCTCGCTTGACTTGCAGGGCGTCAAAGACCGCAAACAGTCGCGTTCCAAGTACGGCGCGAAAAAGCCAAAGGCTAAATAAATCCGGTCGGCTCGGTCTGCGCAAGCAGTGTCCGCGCCAGAAGCGCTTGCAAATGGTTTGCAGACGACTTCAAAAAAACTAGGTGCCCCCTTCGTCCCGGCAGGGCGTTGAGAGCGAAGTGACCCAAGCGCAAATAGTTGTGCCGGTCGAGTAAGTGAGAGTTTACTAACTCTCGCGGTGTTGCCCCAGGATTTCCTGGAGTGGCGCCAACTGAAGCAAAGAGGTGAAAAAATGCCACGTCGTCGCGAAGTCCCTAAACGTGAAATTCTTCCTGATCCTAAATTTGGCGATGTCGATCTCGCCAAGTTCATGAACGTGATCATGCAAGGCGGTAAAAAGGCCGTCGCCGAGCGCATTATTTATGGCGCGCTCGAATTTATCGAGAAAAAGAACCCCGGCAAAGACCCGTTGGAGGCTTTCCACATGGCCATCGGCAACATCAAGCCCATGGTTGAAGTGAAGTCCCGCCGTGTCGGCGGTGCCAACTACCAAGTGCCGGTTGAAGTTCGCCCTGTGCGCCGCATGGCTTTGGCCATGCGTTGGCTCAAAGAGGCGGCCAAAAAGCGTGGTGAAAAATCCATGTCTTTGCGCCTGGCCAATGAGCTGATGGAAGCAACCGAAGGCCGTGGTGGCGCCATGAAAAAGCGTGACGAAGTTCACCGCATGGCCGAAGCCAACAAGGCCTTCAGCCACTTCCGTTTCTAAAGTTGACGTGCGTGTTGGCTGTAGGAGTTTGACGCGTTGGCAGCTGGCCCCCGGCGCACTGCGTGCCGGCCCCCCAAAGTTTTAGCCCCAATCCCTGCAGGCTGTCACCGCAAAGTGCTGCTGGCACTCGCGCAGTGAAAACATGCGCCATGTTTTTAGTTATCTCTTGTTCGTTTGGCGAACTGAAAGTAATTTATGTCCCGCGCTACACCCATTAAAAACTACCGCAACATCGGTATTTCCGCGCACATTGACGCCGGCAAGACCACCACCACCGAGCGCATTTTGTTTTACACCGGCGTGAGCCACAAAATTGGTGAAGTCCATGATGGCGCCGCCACCATGGACTGGATGGAGCAAGAGCAAGAGCGTGGCATCACGATCACCTCGGCTGCCACCACTTGCTTCTGGAAGGGCATGGACTCGTCCTATCCTGAGCATCGCATCAACATCATCGACACCCCGGGCCACGTTGACTTCACCATTGAAGTCGAGCGCTCGATGCGCGTTCTTGACGGCGCGTGCATGGTTTACTGCGCAGTGGGCGGCGTGCAGCCCCAGTCTGAGACCGTCTGGCGCCAGGCCAACAAGTACAAAGTGCCGCGTCTGGCCTTTGTGAACAAGATGGACCGCACCGGTGCCAACTTCTTCAAGGTCGTCGAGGGCATGAAACTGCGCCTCAAGGCCAGCCCGGTCCCGATGGTCATCCCTATTGGCGCTGAAGAAAACTTCACCGGCGTGGTCGATCTGATCATGATGAAAGCCATCATCTGGGATGAAGCTTCTCAAGGTATGAAGTTCGAATACCGCGACATTCCCGCTGAATTGCTGGCCTTGGCCAAAGAGTGGCGCGAAAAGATGGTCGAGGCCGCTGCCGAAGCCAACGAAGAGCTGATGAACAAATACCTCGAAGAAGGCGATCTCTCCGAAGAAGAGATCAAGTTCGGCATTCGCACCCGTACCATCGCCAGCGAAATCCAGCCCATGTACTGCGGCTCGGCCTTCAAGAACAAGGGTGTTCAGCGCATGCTGGACGCCGTCATCGACTTCATGCCGGCCCCTACGGACATCCCGCCTGTCAACGGCACTGACGATGATGAAGCGCCAGTAACCCGCAATGCGGACGACGGCGAAAAATTCTCAGCCCTGGCATTTAAGTTGATGACCGACCCTTTTGTGGGCCAGCTCACTTTCGTGCGCGTTTACTCCGGCGTTCTGAAAAAGGGCGACACCGTTTACAACCCGATCAAGGGCAAGAAAGAGCGTATCGGCCGTATCGTTCAGATGCACGCCAATGAGCGCCAGGAAGTCAGCGAAATTGTTGCCGGCGATATCGCAGCCTGCGTGGGTCTAAAAGACGTGACCACGGGCGAAACTTTGTGCGATCCGGACGCCATCATCATGCTCGAGCGCATGGTCTTCCCTGAGCCCGTGATTGCTCAGGCAGTCGAACCTAAGACCAAGGCTGACCAGGAAAAAATGGGTATCGCCTTGCAACGTCTGGCTGCAGAAGATCCGTCTTTCCGCGTCAAGACCGACGAAGAATCCGGTCAGACCATCATCGCCGGCATGGGTGAGCTGCACCTCGAGATCATTGTGGACCGCATGAAGCGCGAGTTCGGTGTCGAGGCCAACGTTGGCAAGCCGCAAGTGGCTTACCGTGAGACCATTCGCAAGACCGTGGAAGATGCCGAAGGTAAATTCGTGCGTCAGTCTGGCGGTAAGGGCCAGTACGGCCACGTGGTTCTGAAGATCGAGCCCAACGAGCCGGGCAAGGGCATCGAGTTCATCGACGCCATCAAGGGCGGTGTGGTGCCACGCGAATACATCCCTGCAGTTGAAAAAGGCATCCATGAAGCTGTGACCACGGGCGTGCTCGCTGGTTACCCAGTGGTTGACGTCAAAGTCACATTGCACTTCGGTTCATACCACGACGTGGACTCGAATGAGTTGGCCTTCAAGATGGCCGCCATCTTCGGCTTCAAAGAAGGCTGCCGCAAGGCCAGTCCGGTGATTCTGGAGCCGATGATGGCTGTGGAAGTCGAGACCCCGGAAGACTACGCCGGTAACGTGATGGGCGACTTGTCCTCACGCCGCGGCATGGTTCAGGGCATGGAAGACATGATCGGTGGCGGCAAAGCCATCAAGGCCGAAGTGCCGCTGTCGGAAATGTTCGGCTACTCGACCACGCTGCGTTCTGCAACGCAAGGCCGCGCCACGTATTCCATGGAGTTCAAGCACTACGCTGAAGCGCCGCGCAACGTGTCTGAAGCCATCATGGCTGCCCGCGCTAAGTAAATCTTTCCTTGTCTGCGATTGTGTGCCCCCCGCTGCCCGTGGCGGGGGAATCAGCAACACAGTGCAGACGTTAAACCTGTCACGTGGCACGTTCTTTATCTGGAGTTGAAAATGGCAAAAGAAAAATTCGCACGAACCAAGCCCCACGTCAACGTTGGCACGATTGGCCACGTTGACCACGGCAAGACCACATTGACAGCGGCCATCACGACTGTGTTGGCAGCCAAATTTGGCGGCACCGCCAAGGGTT
>CAXNEG010000014.1:0-14697 GCA_964201305.1 Polaromonas sp. | reverse complement strand
CCGTGGTCCAGGCCCCAACTGGTGTCCAGGCCCAAAGGTGCCGAAGCCCGCTGACGCACCGCCAAACTGATCTCAGCGGCGGCATCCGGGTCACCCGGCGCAGGGTATTGCTGGTCAAACAGCTCTTGGGGGAAACCGCCGAAGTCATGGATCGTCTTGGGTTGCGCCATGGCCGTCAGCCACCAGCCCTCGGTCAACCAATGCGCGGAAATGCACAAAATCAGCTGCGGCACCGGCCAGTCTGAGCCGAAGCGTGCGCCCAGCGCCTGCCAGCTGCGACGGTATTCGTTGTCGGTGATCGCGTTCATGGGGCTGCCATGCCCTATAAAAAGCACAGGCATGGGATCGGATGCTTTTAGTTTTCGCCATTGCACAGTCGCAAGGCGGTCCATACTTTGGGCCATGACGGTTCAATCCTTTAAAAATCACCTTCAGAGGCAATCTCCCCTTTGGTGCAACAGCGCAACTTGCACTAAATTAACCCCCACCGGCGAGCTCGGCACTGAATTAGTGGTTTCACTCGTATTTTCAAGCGCTGCTGCTGTTATATTGCACTGCAACATTGTCACCTGACACAAGCTCTAAGGTTTAAGCCATGCTTTATCAAATTTACGAAACCCAGCGCACCATGATGGAGCCTTTTGTTGATTTTGCTCAGGCCGCAGCCAAGCTCTACAGCAACCCCCTGACGCCTGCGGGTCAGAGTCCTTTAGCCCAGCGTGTTGCTGCCGGCTACAGCCTGCTCTACCGCCTTGGCAAAGACTACGAAAAGCCAAGCTTCGGGCTGAACACGGTGGACGTCGACGGCACCAGCGTGGCCGTGCATGAGCGCATTGATCTGGACAAGCCGTTTTGCGAACTGCGCCGTTTTAAGCGCTTCACCGACGACCCGGTCACACTGATGCGACTGAAATCGCAACCCGTGGTACTGATTGTGGCCCCCCTTTCAGGCCATTACGCCACTTTGCTGCGAGACACAGTCAAGACCATGCTCAAGGACCACAAGGTCTATATCACCGACTGGAAAAATGCCCGCATCGTCCCCCTGTCTGAAGGCAAGTTCGACCTCGACGACTATGTCAATTACGTACAGGAATTCATTCGCCACCTGCAAGGCTCTTACGGCAATTGCCACGTCATCAGTGTCTGCCAGCCCACGGTACCCGTGCTGGCGGCCATTTCGCTGATGGCCAGCCGGGGTGAAACAACGCCCTTGAGCATGACCATGATGGGCGGCCCCATCGACGCACGCAAGTCGCCGACGGCGGTCAACAACCTGGCCATGAACAAGAGCTACAGCTGGTTCGAGAACAACGTGATCTTTCGCGTACCCAGCAACTTCCCGGGTGCTGGGCGGCGCGTTTACCCCGGTTTTCTGCAACACACAGGCTTTGTGGCCATGAACCCGGACCGGCACGCCAGCAGCCATTACGACTACTTCAAAGACCTTCTCAAAGGCGACGACGCCAGTGCCGAAGCGCACCGCAAGTTTTATGACGAGTACAACGCCGTGCTCGACATGGACGCCGATTACTACCTGGACACCATCAAAACCGTTTTCCAGGACTTCAAGCTCGTGCATGGCACCTGGGATGTGCGCAACCCGCAAGGCCAGCTCGAGCGCGTGCGCCCGCAAGACATCCGAACCACGGCGCAGTTCACTATCGAAGGCGAGCTCGACGACATCTCCGGATCCGGCCAAACACAAGCTGCCCAAGGCCTGTGCACCGGCATCCCGAAAGCCAGACAAAAACATCTTGAAGTCAAGGGCGCAGGTCACTACGGCATCTTCAGCGGCCGCCGCTGGCGCGAAGGTGCTTACCCGGCTGTCAAGGCGTTCATACTGTCTAACAACAAGCCGTCAGCCCCTGCTGCTGCAACTGCCAAGCCGGCAGTCAAGTCCATGACGCGGGCCAAGCCTAAGGCCGCGGTCAAGGCCAAGCCGGCCACACGCAAGTAAATTTTCGCGGCGCTAAGCAAACAGGTTTGGCATGAGCGAGCGCAACATGTCGTTGAAAAACATGGCGGATCGGCTCAACGATGCCCTGCCGCAAACCCAATGCACACGCTGCGGCTATCCGGACTGTGCCGGCTATGCCCAGGCCATGTCCCAAGGCGAAGCAGACATCAACCGGTGCCCGCCCGGCGGCGCTGAAGGCATTGCGCGCCTGGCCAAATTAACTGGGCGGCCTGTCATTGAACTGGACGCTGCGCTGGGTTTCGAAGGGCCTCGCACCGTGGCCGTCATCGATGAAGCCTGGTGCATTGGTTGCACCCTGTGTTTGCCGGTGTGCCCCACCGACGCCATTGTGGGAAGCAACAAACGCATGCACAGTGTGATCGAGCTGCACTGCACAGGTTGTGAGCTGTGCCTGCCCGTGTGTCCTGTTGACTGCATCAGCCTGGTCGATGTCAGCGGTGAGCAAACCGGCTGGAGCGCATGGTCAGCGCCCCAAGCTGATACAGCGCGGCAGCGCTATGCACTGCACCAAAGCCGGCAAGACAAAGAGGCGCAAGCTCAAGACGAACAGCTGGAGAAAAAAGCGCTGGCCAAGCTGGCTGACCTGCCAGCGCACTCCCTGCACACTGACCCGACGGTTCTCAACAACAAGCGCGCTGTGATTGAGGCGGCTTTGGCACGCGCTCGTGCACGGCGCAAAGACGGCGACTGAGTAGGCGCCTTAAGCAGTAGCGGCCAATGCAGCAAAAGCCGCAACGACCTGCGGGGGCGCCTGCACCAACTCAACAAGTACACCTTCGCCGGCAATGGGAAATTCTTCGCTGGCTTTGGGATGTAAAAAACAAATATCAAAGCCGGCCGCACCTTTGCGTATGCCGCCAGAGGCAAAGCGCACACCTTGCGATGCAAGCCAAGTGACGGCCTGAGGCAAATCATCAATCCAAAGACCCACATGGTTGAGTGGAGTGTTGTGAACGGCCGGTTTTTTATCGGCATCCAAAGGCTGCATCAGGTCAACTTCGACCTTGAAAGGCCCTGCCCCAAGGGTGCAAATGTCTTCATCGACGTTTTCACTTTCGCTCACAAAGTGGCCTTCGACACTCAGCCCGAGCATGTCTACCCACAGCGTGCGCAGTCGATCTTTGCTGGTGCCGCCTATGGCTATTTGTTGGATGCCCAACACCTTGAAAGGCCGGCTCATGCCGCGGCAATCTGGCGACGGCCCACACGGTAACTGACACCTTGCGCAACAGCATTTTCCAGATGCGGCGTTCCTGCGGAGAGTCTAAAGATATCGCCCACACCGTAGCGCGTTTCTACACCGGCCACGCTGATGGTGATCTGGCCGGCGGTGATCAAAGCACAGGCATCAAAAGCATGCTGATGCAAACCCATCTGGTAACCGACGGGTTTGTCCACGGACACAATTTCACCGTAAGACTGCGCGTGCAAAAGTGATTCAAATTCAGTCAAGTTCATGGTCAAGACTCCTGGGTGGATGCGTTCAATGAATGATTGTGGGCTCACACAAACTCGACGATCGCCTGGTCCACCGAAAGAGATTCACCCTCTTTGGCCAACACTTTAGCAACCACGCCGTCTGCCACTGCAAACAGCACATTTTCCATCTTCATGGCCTCGATCACAGCGACTCGCTCGCCGACTTGCACTTTTTGACCCACCTGCACGGCCACACTCACCAACAAGCCGGGCATGGGCGAGAGCACATAGCGGCTCATGTCAGGCGGCGCCTTAAAGGGCATCAAGGCATGTAACTCAGCGGCACGCGGTGACAGCACCAAGGCATCTAAGCGAGCGCCATTGTGAATGATGCGAGTCGCCAAAGGGTTCCTGCCCACGCCGCGCTCCACCTGCGCCATGAAGTGCTTTCCGTTCACGGTGCCGCGTAAGCGTGAGCCGCCCAAATGCCAAGCACTGCAAATCTCGTAGAGCTTGCCGCCCGTCTCTACAGCCATCGATCCAGAGACAGATTGAAAATCACGCACCATCGCCGCTTGTGCGTCATGGTGGCCAGCCTCACCCATGCCAATGACCACAAACTTATCGCTCACCGTCAAGCCATGGCCTTGCAACTGCCCGCTGATGCCGGCGGCCCGGTTGAGCATGCGGCGGTTAACGTAAGCGGCCAGCGCCACCAAAAAGTCCGGGTCCTCATGCCGCACGTCTTCGGCCTTGAAGCCCTGGCCGTAGTTCTCGGCAATAAAGCCGGTGTTGAAGTCGCCCGCCACAAACTTGGGGTGTGCCAGCAAAGCGGCCTGAAAAGGAATATTGCTGCTGATGCCGCGAATCACAAAGGCGTTGAGCGCCTCGCGCATCTTGGCAATGGCGTCCAGCCGGTCTTTACCGTGCACGATGAGCTTGGCGATCATCGAGTCGTAGTACATCGGGATCTCGCCGCCGTCTTGCACCCCGGTGTCTACGCGCACACCTTGCAACTGGGCTGTGTCAGAAGCAAACATGGTTTCATGAGGCGGCTGAAAGCGCACCAGCCGGCCGGTAGACGGCAGAAAATTACGAAACGGGTCTTCTGCATTGATGCGGCACTCCATGGCCCAACCGTTGCGTTTGACCTCGGCTTGCTTGAGCGGCAGTTTTTCCCCAGCGGCCACCCTGATCATCAACTCCACCAAATCCAGCCCGGTGATGCATTCTGTGACAGGATGCTCGACTTGCAAACGGGTGTTCATTTCGAGAAAGTAAAAGCTCTGGTCCTTGCCGACCACGAACTCCACCGTGCCGGCGCTTTGGTACTTCACCGCCTTGGCCAGCTGCACCGCCTGCTCGCCCATGGCTTTGCGTGTGGCGTCGCTGATAAACGGGCTGGGCGCTTCTTCAATCACCTTCTGGTGACGGCGCTGAATGGAGCATTCACGCTCGTTCAGGTAAATCACGTTGCCGTGGCTGTCACCGATCAGCTGTATTTCGATGTGGCGCGGCTCTTCAACAAACTTCTCGATGAACACGCGGTCGTCGCCAAAACTGTTGCGCGCCTCGTTGCGGCAACTGGTGAAGCCTTCAAACGCCTCTCTGTCGTTATTGGCCACCCGCAAGCCCTTGCCACCGCCACCGGCCGAGGCCTTGATCATCACGGGGTAACCAATACCCTGGGCAATTTCAACCGCCTTTTCGGGCGTCTCAATAGCATCGTTCACGCCGGGAATGCAGTTCACACCGGCGGCACCGGCGAGCTTTTTGGACTCGATCTTGTCGCCCATGGCGGCAATCGAATAGTGCTTGGGGCCGATGAAGACAATGCCCTCTTCTTCCACCCGCTTGGCAAAGCCGGCGTTCTCGCTCAAGAAGCCGTAGCCCGGATGCACCGCCTGCGCGCCGGTTTGCTTGCAGGCGGCAATGATTTTTTCAGCTTGAAGGTAGCTTTCACGGCTTGGCGCAGGGCCGATGTGAACAGCCTCATCAGCCAGTGCCACATGGCGTGCGTCCTTGTCAGCATCGGAGTAAACCGCCACCGTCTTGATGCCCATCTTGCGGGCAGTGAGGATGACACGGCAGGCGATTTCCCCGCGGTTGGCGATCAGGATTTTGGTGAACATGCTGGTTCTTTCATTTTTCTGGGGCCGCTGGGGACACGGCGTATCCGCTTCCGCGAATGTCCTCCGCCTGCTTTGCAGGCTCCCCCTTTATTTCGCTGCAGCGGATACGGCATGCCGCCAGCTCTTCATGGAATTTGTTGGTCAGCATCGTAAATTCACCGCATTAAGGACTGGGGTGCCCGGAAGTTTTTCGCAGATAAAGGAGGAGGCCGAAGGCCGGGGGACACTGCGAAAAAATTTCGGGCACCCCGGTCCGGCAACGGCAGGGGCGACGGCCAACCCCGCGCAGCTCATAAGGGAATATTCCCGTGCTTGCGCCACGGGTTCTCCAGCTTCTTGTCTTTGAGCATCACCAGGCTGCGGCAAATGCGCTTGCGCGTCTCGTGCGGCAATATGACATCGTCAATAAAGCCGCGGCTGCCCGCCACAAACGGATTGGCAAAACGGGCTTTGTACTCAGCCTCTTTGGCCGCCAGCTTGACCGGGTCGCCCTTGTCTTCACGAAAGATGATTTCCACCGCACCCTTGGCGCCCATCACCGCAATCTCGGCACTCGGCCAGGCAAAGTTCACGTCGCCGCGTAAATGCTTGGACGCCATCACGTCATAAGCGCCGCCGTAAGCTTTGCGAGTGATGACAGTGATTTTTGGCACTGTGCATTCGGCATACGCATACAAGAGCTTGGCGCCGTGCTTGATGATGCCGCCATACTCTTGAGAAGTGCCGGGCATGAAGCCCGGCACATCCACAAAGGTGATGACCGGGATGTTGAAGGCATCGCAAAAGCGCACAAAGCGCGCCGCCTTGACAGAGCTCTTGATGTCCAGGCAGCCGGCCAGCACCAGCGGCTGGTTGGCGACGATGCCGACCGACTGCCCTTCCATGCGGGCAAAGCCGATGATGATGTTCTTGGCGTACTCAGGCTGGATCTCGAAGAAGTCACCGTCGTCCACCGTCTTGGTGATGAGCTCCTTCATGTCATAAGGCTTGTTCGCGTTCTCGGGCACCAGGGTGTCCAGGCTCAGGTCTATGCGCTTGGCCGGGTCGGCGCTGGGGCGCAACGGGGCTTTTTCGCGGTTGTTGAGCGGCAGGTAGTTGTAGAGCCGGCGCAGCATCAGCAGCGCTTCAACATCGTTCTCAAAAGCCAGGTCGGCCACGCCGCTCTGCGTGGTGTGGGTGATGGCGCCGCCCAGTTCTTCGGCCGTCACTTCCTCGTGCGTGACAGTCTTGACCACTTCGGGGCCGGTCACAAACATATAGCTCGAGTCTTTCACCATGAAGATGAAATCAGTCATGGCCGGTGAATACACCGCGCCGCCGGCAGACGGGCCCATGATCATGCTGATCTGCGGGATCACACCGCTGGCCATCACATTGCGCTGGAACACATCGGCATAACCGCCCAGCGATGCGACACCCTCCTGGATGCGCGCGCCACCCGAATCGTTCAGACCAATCACCGGCGCACCGACCTTCATGGCCTGGTCCATCACCTTGCAGATTTTCTCGGCATGCGCCTCGGACAAGGCGCCGCCGAACACGGTGAAGTCCTGGCTGAAAACAAACACAAGCCGGCCGTTGATCATGCCGTAGCCGGTGACCACGCCATCGCCGGGAATCTTCTGCTCGCCCATGCCGAAGTCCACGCAGCGGTGCTCGACGAACATGTCCCACTCTTCAAAGGTGCCCTCATCGAGCAGCACTTCCAGCCGCTCTCGCGCCGTCAGCTTGCCTTTGCCGTGTTGCGCATCGATGCGTTTTTGTCCACCGCCCAAACGCGCAGCCGCACGTTTTTGCTCAAGCTGTTCCAAAATGGGCTGCATAAATTTTCTCTTTTGAAGTGTCGTTGAAGTTGGTAAACGCTCAACTGCGTGGCGCATGATGGGTATGCGCCACCAATAGCTGGCGCGCTGCAGTTGAAGCAGGGAGCTGACCGCTGGCCACTTTCGCAGCCAGCACGGGCAGCAAACTGGCCACCGCAGGGTCTTGCCTGAAGGCAGTTTTGAGTCCGGCATCGATGCGCTCCCACATCCAGGCCAGCGATTGCTGTTGGCGCCGCTGAGCCAGCAGCCCATTGGCAGTTTGCAGCTCACGAAAGCGGCTCACCGCCATCCAGAATTCATCAACACCCTTGTTGTGCAGTGCACTGAGCTGAAGCACTTGCGGATGCCAGTGCTGGTCGTAGACCGCGGCTTGGGCCTTGCCCATGGCGTTGTTCACCAGGCCAAACAGCCGCATGGCTGAAGTAATTTGGGCCTGGGCGCGCATGGCGGCATCGGCGTCAATGTCGGCCTTGTTGATGACCACGAGGTCAGCCAGCTCCATCACGCCTTTTTTAATCGCTTGCAGGTCGTCGCCCGCGTTGGGCAGTTGCATCAGAACAAACATATCGGTCATGTTGGCAACGGCGGTCTCAGACTGGCCCACGCCGACAGTCTCGACAATCACCACGTCATAGCCGGCAGCCTCGCAGACCAGCATGGCTTCACGGGTTTTCTCCGCCACACCGCCCAAGGTGCCACTGGACGGGCTGGGCCGGATGTAGGCGCGCTCGTGTACAGACAACTGCTCCATGCGCGTCTTGTCGCCCAGAATGGAACCTCCTGAAACGGTGGAGGAAGGGTCAATGGTCAGGACCGCCACCCGGTGGCCCCGGGCAATCAGGTTCAGGCCCAAGACTTCGATAAAAGTCGATTTGCCCACGCCCGGCACGCCGCTGATGCCCAGGCGCAAGGCCTGACCGGTGCGCGGCAACAAGGCGGTCAGCAATTCGTCGGCCTGCGTCCTGTGGTCTTCACGTGTGGACTCCAGCAGGGTGATGGCCTTGGCAATGGCACGGCGTTGCACCATCGGGCTGGCAGACTCCAAAATATCAGCGACAACAATGTCTGTGGACATAGGGCTCTTGAAAATCGCTGGTC
This sequence comes from Polaromonas sp., assembly GCA_964201305.1. Lineage (GTDB taxonomy): Bacteria > Pseudomonadota > Gammaproteobacteria > Burkholderiales > Burkholderiaceae_C > Polaromonas. The sequence continues at coordinate 6,244 of CAXNEG010000014.1, read as the reverse complement.
AAAGGGTGCTTTAAAAAAATCAGCCCAAGGCTTTTTTGATCTGCTCGAGCACGTCCTTGGCACTGGCAGGTATCGGCGTGCCCGGGCCGTAAATGCCCTTGACACCGGCTTCGTACAGCATCTCGTAGTCTTGCTTTGGAATCACGCCGCCGACAAAAACAATGATGTCGTCGGCGCCCTGCTTTTTAAGTTCTTCAATGATGGCCGGCACCAGGGTCTTATGGCCTGCCGCGAGCGTGCTCACACCGACTGCATGCACATCGTTCTCGATCGCCTGGCGCGCGCACTCTTCGGGGGTCTGAAAGAGCGGGCCCATGTCCACATCAAAACCCAGGTCGGCAAAGGCTGTGGCCACCACTTTGGCACCCCGGTCGTGGCCGTCCTGCCCCAGCTTGGAGATCATCACGCGGGGACGTCGGCCCTGGGCTTGCGCGAAGGCGTTGATTTCGGTCTTGAGGTTTTCCCAGCCTTCGGCCGAGTCATAAGCGGCAGCGTACACACCAGTCACCTTTTGCGTATCGGCGCGGTGGCGCCCGTAAACTGTTTCGAGCGCGTCACTGACCTCGCCCACGGTGGCGCGCAGGCGCATGGCCCCGATGCACAAGTCCAGCAAATTGCCGGTGTTGTTTTCAGCGGCCGCTGTGAGTGCGACCAGGGCAGCTTGCACGCCGGCGCTGTCTCGGCCGGCCTTGATAGTTTTCAGTCGGGCGATTTGTCCGTCGCGCACGGCCACGTTGTCGATGTCGCGTGCCTCAATCGCGTCTTCGGTTTGGAGCTTGTACTTATTGACACCGACGATCACGTCGCGACCGCTGTCGATGCGGGCCTGCTTTTCAGCCGCAGCCGCTTCAATCTTGAGTTTGGCCCAGCCGCTGTCGACCGCCTTGACCATGCCGCCCATGGCTTCGACTTCTTCAATAATTTTCCACGCGGCGTCGGCCATGTCTTGTGTCAGCTTTTCCATCATGTAACTGCCAGCCCAGGGGTCGATCACATTCGGAATGTGCGTCTCTTCCTGGATGATCAGCTGCGTGTTGCGGGCGATGCGCGAGCTGAACTCGGTGGGCAGCGCAATGGCTTCGTCAAAGCTGTTGGTGTGCAGGCTTTGCGTGCCGCCAAACACCGCGGCCATGGCCTCGATGGTGGTGCGCACCACGTTGTTGTAGGGGTCTTGCTCGGTCAGACTCCAGCCGCTGGTCTGGCAATGGGTGCGCAGCATCAGCGACTTGGGCGACTTGGCGTCAAAGCCTTTCATGATGCGGCACCATAAGAGGCGCGCCGCGCGCAGCTTGGCCACTTCCAGGTAGAAGTTCATGCCGATGGCCCAGAAGAAAGACAGACGTCCGGCAAAGCCGTCCACGTCCAGGCCCTTGGCAATGGCGGTCTTGACGTATTCCTTGCCGTCGGCCAGCGTGAAAGCCAACTCCAGCGCCTGGTTGGCGCCGGCTTCCTGCATGTGGTAACCCGAGATGGAGATCGAGTTGAACTTGGGCATCTTCTGCGCGGTGTACTCAATGATGTCGCCAATGATGCGCATCGAGGGTGCCGGCGGGTAAATGTAGGTGTTGCGCACCATGAACTCTTTGAGAATATCGTTCTGGATGGTGCCGCTGAGCTGGTCTTGCGCCACGCCCTGCTCTTCGGCGGCCACCACATAGCCGGCTAACACCGGCAGCACGGCGCCGTTCATGGTCATGGAGACAGAGACTTTGTCCAGAGGGATCTGGTTGAAGAGGATCTTCATGTCCTCCACGCTGTCTATCGCCACGCCGGCCTTGCCAACGTCGCCGGTCACGCGCGGGTGGTCTGAGTCATAGCCGCGGTGCGTGGCCAGGTCAAACGCGACCGACACGCCCTGCCCGCCTGCGGCCAGCGCCTTGCGGTAAAAGGCGTTGGATTCTTCCGCGGTGGAGAAACCGGCGTACTGACGGATCGTCCAGGGGCGCACGGCGTACATGGTCGCCTGGGGGCCGCGTATGAAGGGCTCGAAACCGGGCATGGTGTTGGCAAAAGGCAGGTCTTTGACGTCTTCGGCCGTGTAGAGGGGCTTGACGCTGATGCCGTCCGGGGTTTGCCAATGGAGCGCATTCACGTCGCCCCCGGGGGCCGACTTGGCCGCCGCCTGAGCCCATTGCGCGATGCTGGCGGGTTTGAATTCCGGGTCTGAAGCTGGTTTTTGGCTCATGGCGCACCGATGTTGTCCGGGAGTGAACAGCCCCTCAACAGGGAGGGTGACTGCTGAAATGTTTTCAAGCAGGCAGTTTACATCATTTATAATTATTTATGCAGAATTAAGATTGCGACTTTTTAACCGGGGTCGCCAAGCTTGGTTTGACCCTCACTGCCCTGCTTACCTGGAGCCGCCCCATGGCCGCTGTATCACTGACGCCACGCGCGCTTTACCAAGAAGTTGCAGAACTCCTGCGCCAACGCATATTCAACCGTGAGCTTGCGCCCGGCAGTTGGATCGACGAGCTCAAGCTGGCAGAGGAATACGGCATCAGCCGCACGCCCCTGCGTGAAGCGCTGAAGGTGCTGGCCACTGAAGGTCTGGTCACCATGAAAGTACGACGCGGCGCTTACGTGACAGAAGTGTCTGAACGCGACCTGGCTGACGTTTACCACTTGCTGGCTTTGCTGGAGAGTGATGCAGCGGGCGTGGTGGCCACAGAGGCCACGGCGGCGCAGCTCAAAGAATTACAAAACCTGCACCGTGAGCTTGAAAAATCTGTGGGTCAGCGCGAGAAATTTTTTGAGCTGAACGAGGCATTTCACATGCGCTTGCTGGCCATTGCAGACAACCGCTGGCGGGATCAGATGGTGGCCGACCTGCGCAAGGTCATGAAGCTCAACCGCCACAACTCGCTGCTCAAAAGCGGTCGCATTCAAGAGTCACTGGCCGAGCACCAGGTCATCATGGCAGCCCTGCTGGCACGCAATGCTGCGGCCACTGTGCATGCCATGCAGGCACACTTCAAAAACGGCCTGGAAGCAGCCGTCTGAGTTGCTGCTCTGCGCGCCAGGGCTGAATCAGTCCAGCATTTTTTGCATGAACCTGGCGTTACCCAGGGCTGGGTCTAACTGGTAGGGGGCAAAGCCCTGGCGTTGATAGAGCGCCAGCGCACTGCGGTTGCCATCCAGAACTTCCAGCGTCAGCTTGCAAGCGCCTCGTACCAGCGCCAGTTCTTCGACCAGTGTCAGCATCAGCTCAGCTATTCGGCGGCCCCTGTGACTGGCCAGCACCACCACATCGTGCACATTGACGAGTGGGCGGCAGGCAAAGGTCGAAAAGCCCTCTATGCAATTGATCAGACCGACGGCTTGGGCGCCGTCAAATGCCAGTACGCTGAAAGCTTGGGGGCGTGAAGACAGCGCTGGTGCCAGATGGCTTTTGGCAAATTCGCTCAAGGGCACGCCGCCGCCAGCCGGATCACGGGCGTAGGCGTCGAGCAAACTGACCAGCGCTTGGGCGTCGCCAGCGTTTTGGTAATCGGCCAGTCGAGCCGTGATGCGGTCGGCAGTCACAGGCCTCAAGGCAATTGCGCCGCAGCCACCAAACGCTCTGCACAGGTTTTGGCCTGCGCAGCATCCCGAGCTTCAACCATGACGCGCAACAAAGGCTCAGTCCCGCTGGCACGGATCAAGATACGCCCACTTGTTCCCAACTCCGCCTCAACAGCCAGCGTAGCCGCCTTCAAGGCCGCACTGGCTTGCCAGTTGTGACCCGCTTGCAAGCGCAGGTTGATCAGCGTTTGAGGAAACAAGCTCACACCTTCCAGCAACGTGGAGAGCCTTTGACCACTGCGAACGCAAGCCTGCAAAACCTGCAGCGCGCTGATCAGTCCATCACCGGTGGAATGTTTGTCCAGCGCCAGCAAATGGCCCGAACCCTCGCCGCCCAGCAGCCAATTGTGTTTTTCAAGCGCTTCGAGTACGTAGCGGTCACCGACCTTGGCCCGCACAAACTGCACGCCGCGTGCCTTGAGCGCCAGCTCCACCGCCAGATTGGTCATCAAGGTGCCGACAGCGCCGGGCACTGCTTCACCCCGGGCCAGACGCTCGCTCACCATCAAGAACAAAACTTCATCGCCATTGAACAAGCGGCCTTGGGCATCGACCAGTTGCAGCCGGTCGGCATCGCCGTCCAGCGCCACGCCATAGTCGGCGCTGTTGGCCTTTACGGCCTCCATCAAGGCCTGCGGGTGGGTGGCTCCCACGCCGTCATTGATATTCAGGCCATTGGGTGCGCAGCCGATGCAGATCACTTCGGCGCCCAGCTCATGAAAGACTTTGGGTGCAATGTGGTAAGCCGCGCCATGCGCTGCATCGACCACGATCTTTAAGCCCTTGAGCGTGAGGTCACTGGCAAAGCTACTTTTACAAAACTCGATATAGCGCCCAGCTGCGTCATCCAGGCGGCGCGACTTGCCCAGCTTGGCGGACTCAGCCCAGACGGGCGGCTCTTGCAAAGCGGCTTCTACTGAGATCTCCCAGGCGTCGGGCAGTTTGCTACCTTGTGCACTGAAAAACTTGATGCCGTTGTCAGCAAAGGCGTTGTGGCTGGCGCTGATGACCACGCCCAGACTGGCCCGCTGAGCGCGCGTCAGGTAGGCCACACCGGGCGTGGGCAATGGCCCCAGCAGCACCACATCCACACCGGCGGAGTTAAAGCCGGACTCGAGGGCGCTTTCTAACATGTAACCCGAGATGCGGGTGTCTTTACCGATCAGCACCGTCGGGCGCTCTTCGCTGCGCTTTAAAACACGACCCACAGCGTGGGCCAAACGCAGTACAAAGTCAGGCGTGATGGGCGGCTGGCCCACCGTGCCGCGAATACCGTCGGTACCGAAATACTGTCTGCTCATGTCTGAAACTTTCTGTGGGCAAAGCCCTTTTGGCCTATTGTCTACGCACTCGCAAACGGGGTGGCGGCCGTCCAGACCTTGAGGGCCTGCACCGTAGGCCCGACATCATGCACCCGCAACACGCGAGCACCGCGCTCGGCGGCAAGCAGAGCGGCCAGCACGCTGGGCAACAGGCGTTCGCTCATAGGCAGTGGCTCGCCAAAGCCGGCGGGCGCACAGACGGCGCCCAGTGCAGACTTGCGCGACCAGCCCGCCATCAAGGGGTAGCCCAGGCTCAAAAGCTCCGCCTGCCGCTGCAAAAGCTCAAAATTTTGCGCAACCGTTTTTCCAAAGCCAATGCCCGGGTCCAGCACCACTCGCGTGCGGTCCACACCTGCTTCCAGCAGGCTATTGGCTGCAGATTCCAAAAAAGCCTGCACTGACGGCAAAACGCTGCCCGCCATGGGCGCGACCTGCATGGTTTGCGGATCCCGGTGCATGTGCATCAGGCACACCCCACAACGCGGATACGCCGCCACCGCTTGCAGCGCACCAGGGCGGCGCAGAGCCCAGACGTCATTAATGATGTCAACCCCCAGGTCCAGCGCAGCTTGCATGACTTCAGGCTTGTAGGTGTCTACCGATACCGGCACGCCCAAAGTGACAGCGTGGCGCAGCACAGGCAGCACCCGCGCCAGCTCTTGCGCCAGCGGCAAAGGCGGGGAGCCCGGGCGCGTGGACTCGCCGCCAATGTCCAGCATGTCTGCGCCCTCTTTGAGCAACAGATCGCAATGGGCCAGCACGCGAGATGGATCACTTTCAGCAAAGTAATGACCGCCATCGGAAAACGAGTCGGGCGTGGCATTGACGATGCCCATCACCACCGGGCGGCTCAGGTCAATCAAAAAACGGCTGGTTTGCCAGAAGATTTTCATATGCAATAAGGCTGCACCAAGAAAAACCGGGGCCTAGCCCCGGTTGTTACTCATTTGCAGCTCGACTCAGGCAACCGTAGGCGCCGGGTCAGGCGTCACCGCCGGTGTGCCGCCATCCGGCGGGTTACCGCCCACTGGCGGTGTACGCGGCACCCAGTCTTTGGGCGCACGTGGCGCACGGCCGGCCATGATGTCGTCAAGCTGCTCGACGTCAATGGTTTCCCATTCAATCAAAGCTTTGGCCATCACGTGCATCTTGTCCTGGTTTTCTTCAATGAGTTTGCGGGCCAGGCCGTACTGCATGTCGATGATGCGGCGCACTTCGGAGTCGACCTTTTGCATGGTCTGCTCGCTCATGTTGGTGGTCTTGGTGACTGAGCGGCCCAGGAACACTTCGCCTTCGTTCTCGGCGTAGACCATGGGGCCCAGGGCCTCGGTCATGCCGTAGCGGGTCACCATGTCGCG
>CAXNEG010000013.1:0-15205 GCA_964201305.1 Polaromonas sp. | reverse complement strand
TTGAAGATCTTCAGAACCAGTTTGCTGGGGGTTGGCAGCCATGTTTGTCTCCTGCTAAAAAATTTAATTTTTTCTGATGGGTTTGTTAACGACGAAAGCTACCGGGTAGGCATTCACGCATCAAACCTCTTTCCAATCTGGTTTGTAACCGGATTTGGACGCATACCTTATTTTGACATATTTTTTAATTAATTTCAAATAGTGCGTATTGATTTCACATTAAGAAATTATGTCAGGCGCCCGGTCAATTTAGCAAGCGCATCAACTGGACTGGCGCCAGCCCTCCTATAAACTGATTGTTCAGATGCCGAGCACCACATCCACCCCAGCGCAAAGAAACGCGCAACTGCCTGCCACCCAGTTTGCACTCGGTTGGTGGCGACGCTGGTGGCGCAAACAAACGCCGTCCCGGCAAGACCGATTTGTCACTTTGGGGCCCTTGTTTGCTGTATTTTTGTTTCTGGCGGCGGTGGTTGCCGCCTTCGGCTACTTGCGCATCGAAGAAATGGACCGGGAACAAGAGGCCGTGCGTCGCGATGTCGAATATGCACAGCAACGGCTCAGACTGCGGCTGCTCGAGCGTCAAGAACAATTGATGCGCCTGGGCAGGGACGTTTCCAGCACAGAGATCCAGGCTGAAGAATTCATTTCGCAGGCTGAATCGCTGGTCAATCAATACCCCGAGTTGCGTGCGGTCAGCTGGGTTGACGCTCGCCGCCGGGTGCGACTGTTCTACGCCTCCCCTAGCGCAGGCCCGTCAACAGTGCGGGGGGTGGGCGATCAAATTAAAAGCGGGGAAACCGAGGCCAGCTACGTACTGGCCCGCGACATCAAACAGCCGGTTTATTCGCGCCCTATCATTTTGGAGAGTGATCCCCGCTACAAAACAGGCACGCTGCAATTGCATGTGCCGATGAATGAGCAAGGTCGCTTTGTGGGGGTCATCGTTGGCGAGTACGCCTTAGAAGGCCTGCTTCGATTTGGTGTTCCAACCGAAGTCAACGCCAAATACGCTGTGGCTCTGGTGGATGACAAAGGCCAAGTGCTTGCCGGGGGACTGCCGCCGCAGCGCAGCAAAGCCGCCAGATTGTTGCCCTGGACAGATGCAGCGCCCGAATACGAAGTCCCTGTATCGCCCGTAGGCAACGGCCTGTTGATAAGGGCACAAAGTTACCGGGCTTCGTTGGGTGTGATCGGCAGCGGTTTTTTCTGGCTGGTCAGTGCGCTCAGCGTGCTGACGGTGTGGATGCTGCTTGGAACCTGGCGACACACCCGCCGGCGCGTTCAGGCGCAGGAGGCTTTGATCACTGAAACCAATTTCAGACGCGCCATGGAAAACTCCATGCTCACAGGTATGCGCGCGCTGGACTTGCAAGGCCGCATCACCTACGTGAACCCGGCCTTTTGCCAGATGACCGGCTGGGAAGAGCAGGAGTTGGTGGGTCTGGTTGCGCCTTTCCCCTACTGGCCTGAGAAGGACAAGGAGTTGCTGAGCGCCAGACTGGAAGATGAGCTCAAAGGCCGCTCGACACCCGGCGGCTTCGAAGTCAGGGTCAAGCGCAAGAACGGCCGCATTTTTGACGCCCGCATGTATGTGTCGCCTTTGATTGATCCGCGCGGCCAGCAAGCCGGCTGGATGACATCGATGACTGACATCACCGAGCCCAAGCGCATCCGGGAAGAATTGTCCAACTCGTATGAGCGCTTCACCACGGTGCTCGAAGGGCTGGATGCGGCTGTGTCTGTGGCCCCCTTAGGCAGCGAGGAAATACTGTTTGCCAACAAGATGTACCGCGCCTGGTTTGGCGCCCATGTCTTAGGCCACATGAACCTGATTGCGCTGGCCGGCGTCCCCGCGGTCACCCCAAACAACGACGCACTGGATGAAGTCGATGGATTGGCCGGATTACCGACCGACTCGCTGACCGCCGCCCAGACCGAGAACGCGGAAATTTTCATCCCTGAACTCGGCAAGTGGCTGGAAGTGCGCTCGCGCTATCTCACCTGGGTTGATGGCCGCCTGGCTCAGATGGTGATTGCCACGGATATCACGCCCAGACGCCGCGCTGAGGAGCAATCAGCGCTGCAAGCCGAGCGTGCGCAGTCAGCCAGCCGGCTAATCACGATGGGGGAAATGGCCTCCAGCGTGGCGCATGAATTGAACCAGCCCCTGACAGCCATCAACAACTACTGTAATGGCATGGTCACGCGCATCCAGCGCAAAACTATTAGCACCGAAGAGCTGCTCGTCGCCTTGGACAAAACCGGACGGCAGGCTCACAGGGCGGGCCAGATCATTCAACGCATTCGCTCTTTCGTCAAACGCAGCGAACCCAACCGCAGTATGTCGGATGTCGCAACGATGATCAGCAACGCCCTGGAGCTGGCGGATATTGAATTGCGCCGCCACCATGTTCGCCTGAGTCACTACAGTGCTGCACGCCTGCCGAACATCATGGTGGACCCCATCCTGATTGAGCAGGTACTTATCAACCTGATGAAAAATGCCGCCGAGTCCATTGAGCAGGCCAAACGGCCCAACTCGCGTCGAACGGTAGAGCTCAGGGTGGTGCCCAAACAGATCGAGAAGCAGAGCGTCGTCGAATTCTCCATCGTTGATTCCGGTAAGGGACTTTCTGAGGAAGTCAGCACGCGGCTGTATGAAGCTTTTTACTCCACCAAAGCAGAAGGCATGGGCATTGGCCTGAAGCTGTGCCGCAGTATTGTGGAGTCTCACCAGGGCAGATTGGATGCCGAGAACCTCTACAATGGCAAAGAGGTTGTCGGATGCCGGTTTACCTTCTGGCTCCCGGTCAATCCCTTGCTGACTGTTTCATTGACCTCCGCCGAACCGGCTGGGGTCAAAGATGGCAAAAGCACACTTTGATGGTTAAAGGATTTGCATGAGCTTGATTCCGAAAAAAGGCACCGTTTACGTTGTCGATGACGACGAAGGTGTGCGCGATTCCTTGCAGTGGCTTCTGGAAGGCAAAGACTATCGGGTGCGCTGCTATGACTCAGCAGAAACTTTTTTAAGTCGCTATGACCCCCGTGAACTAGCCTGCCTGATTGTTGACATCCGCATGGGTGGTATGACTGGACTGGAGTTGCAAGACAGGCTGGTTGAGCGCAAGTCGCCGCTGCCCATCGTCTTTATTACCGGTCATGGCGACGTCCCCATGGCGGTGACTACCATGAAAAAAGGCGCGATGGATTTCATCCAGAAGCCCTTTCAAGAAGACGCATTGGTGAGCCTGGTTGAACGCATGCTGGACCAGGCCAAAGACGCCTACACAGAACACCAGCATTCAGCCAGTCGCGACGCCCTCCTCGCCAAACTCACCTCGCGTGAAGCCCAAGTACTCGAGCGCATTGTGGCCGGCCGGCTCAACAAGCAAATCGCCGACGACCTGGGTATCAGCATCAAGACGGTGGAGGCGCACCGCGCCAACATCATGGAAAAGCTGAACGCCAACACCGTGGCCGATTTACTTAAAATTGCTTTGGGTTCCAGCACCGCACCCAAAAACTAAAGCCGGCGCATCAGCCAGTTTCAACACAACGCCCGTGGCTTTCAAGCTGCGGGCGTTTTAATTTAAAAACAAACAATGACTGCACAATTAATTGACGGCAACGCACTTTCAGCCCAGCTGCGTGCCGACGTCGCACGCCGTGCCGCCGCCCTGCGCACCCGAGGTGTCACACCGGGCCTGGCGGTGATTCTGGTTGGTGACAGCCCGGCCAGCCAGGTCTATGTGCGCAACAAGGTCAAAGCGTGTCAAGACAATGGTCTGCACTCGGTGCTCGAGCAATACCCCGCCACTTTGAGCGAAGCCGACCTGCTGGCCCGCGTAGCTGCCCTGAACCAGGACCCAACCATCCACGGCATTCTGGTGCAGTTGCCGCTGCCAGCGCACATAGACGCGCACATGGTCATTGAAGCCATTTCACCGGCCAAAGATGTGGACGGGTTTCATGTGGCCAGTGCCGGCGCCCTGCTGGTCGGTCAGCCCGGTTTCTGGCCTTGCACGCCTTACGGCTGCATGAAGATGCTCGAGTCGCTCAACGGCGGCAAGGGCTACGACCTGCGCGGCAAGCATGCCGTTGTGATCGGGCGCAGCAACATCGTCGGCAAACCCATGGCCTTGATGCTGCTTCTACAAAACGCCACGGTCACCATTTGTCACAGCGGCACCGCCAACCTCAAAGCCATGACCTTGCAGGCCGACGTGATTGTGGCGGCCGTGGGCAAGCGCAATGTGCTGACGGCAGACATGGTCAAGCCGGGCGCGGTGGTGATTGACGTGGGCATGAACCGCAACGAAGAAGGCAAGCTCTGCGGCGACGTGGATTTTGCGGGTGTGAAAGAAGTGGCCGGCTACATCACCCCGGTGCCTGGCGGTGTCGGCCCCATGACCATCACCATGCTACTCGTCAATACAATGGAAGCGGCCGAAAGAGCTGTCTGACAGAACGGGCCCGGCTCAGTGCCGGGAAGAAAGGCGCCAGAGTGCGAGGCTAGCGCAAATCCACTGTGCCAGGTACATCACGCTGCCCAAGCCGTGCCACCAACGCAGGTTGCCGCCGCTGGCTCGGGCATTGACAATTTGAGCCGCGACACCAAATTCGACCAGCAAAGCCAGCAGCAAACCAGCCACGGCCCAGGCCGTAACTTTGAGAGCATCGCCATGGGATTGAGATAACTCGGTGTCTTTGCGATTCAACATCAGTAGCAACAGCATGGTGCAAGCCACTGAAACCCAAGTTTGCGCAGAAAAGAGTTTGGCAGCCATGGCGCCGGCCTCGGCTGGCGTGCCCAGGTGCTTAAACAGCAGGGGCACCACCATAAAACACAGGCTGCTCAGGCTGCCCCACCAAAGCGCTGCCAGAAAAACCGCTGCGCGTGCCTGAAAGGCCGGCATCAGATGTACTTCACCGCCATGATCTCGTAACGCTTGATCCCGCCTGGCGCCACAACTTCTGCGGTTTCACCTTCGGACTTGCCGATCAATGCACGCGCTATCGGCGAGCTGATATTGATGAGACCTTGCTTCAAATCAGCCTCGTCTTCTCCGACGATCTGGTAGGTCACCTTGTCGCCGGTGTCCTCGTCTTCCAGCGCCACGGTGGAGCCGAAAACAACCTTGCCATCTGCGTCAACCGACTGCGGGTCAATGATGAGCGCTGCCGATAACTTGCCTTCAATTTCTTGAATCCGGCCTTCAATGAAACCTTGCCGGTCTTTGGCGGCGTCGTACTCGGCGTTTTCACTCAAGTCTCCTTGAGCGCGGGCCTCTGCAATGGCGCCGATCACCCAGGGTCGGTCTACCGTCTTGAGTTGATGCAACTCGGCTTTGAGTTTTTCTGCGCCGCGTTTGGTAATCGGTAAGGTGGTCATGGAAATCTTGTCTCCTGCAAAAGCGAAACCGCCGCCAGACAACTGGCGGCGGCGTATTTATGGGCTTGAGTTTAATGCAATTGCCCGGGAGCCATAAAAACCTCAAATGAGCTGTGCATGCATCTCTTGCAGGGACACCACACCGAGGTTGTCCATGTGCGCCATGCCCTGAACGGCAGCCTCGGCACCGGCAATGGTGGTGAAGGTGGTGACGCGCGCCAGCAAGGCCGAGGTGCGGATCTGCCGCGAGTCGGCAATTGCGTTGCGCCGCTCTTCCACGGTATTGATGACCAGCACGATCTCGTTGTTCTTGATCATGTCCACCACATGCGGACGACCTTCCGTGACCTTATTGACCACACCACAGGCAATCCCCGCTGCCTGAATGGCCGCGGCAGTGCCCTTGGTAGCAACCAGGTCAAACTTCATGTCCACCAGCGCACGCGCCACAGCTACAGCACGCGGCTTGTCGTTGTTCTTGACGGTGAGGAAGACTCGACCGGCGGTCGGCAGCTTGGTGCCCGCGCCGAGCTGCGACTTGACAAAAGCTTCGCCGAAGGTCTTGCCCACGCCCATGACTTCACCGGTAGATTTCATCTCAGGGCCGAGGATGGTGTCCACACCAGGAAATTTCACGAACGGGAAGACCGCCTCCTTGACACTGAAGTAAGGCGGCGTGACTTCTTTGGTGAAACCTTGGGCCACCAGGGTCTGACCGACCATGCAGCGAGCGGCCACTTTGGCCAACTGTATGCCCGTGGCCTTGCTCACGAAAGGCACGGTGCGCGAAGCTCTTGGGTTGACTTCCAGCACGTAAATCACGTCCTGACCTTCGATATTCTGAATGGCGAACTGAACGTTCATCAAACCAACCACGTTCAGGGCTGCGGCCATGGCAGCCGTCTGGCGCTTGATCTCATTGACCGTAGCAGCGCCCAGTGAATACGGCGGCAAAGAGCAGGCGGAGTCGCCGCTGTGAACACCAGCTTGCTCAATGTGCTCCATCACGCCACCGATCAGCGTCTTGCCGGCCACATCGCGGATACAGTCCACATCGCATTCAATAGCATCGTTCAAAAAACGGTCCAGAAGCACCGGCGAGTCATGGCTGACCTTGACGGCTTCGCGCATGTAACGCTCCAGGTCGCGCTGCTCGTGCACGATTTCCATGGCACGGCCACCCAGCACATAACTCGGACGTACCACGAGGGGGTAACCAAGAGCGGCAGCTTTTTCAAGCGCCTCGGGTTCGGTCCGGGCCGTCGCATTGGGCGGCTGACGCAGCTTGAGCTCGTGCAGCAATTTTTGAAAGCGCTCGCGGTCTTCGGCCGCGTCGATCATGTCGGGTGAGGTGCCGATGATGGGCACGCCATTGCGCTCGAGGTCGAGCGCCAGCTTCAAAGGCGTCTGACCGCCGTACTGAACAATCACACCCAAGGGCTTTTCCTTGTCAACGATCTCCAGCACGTCTTCCAGCGTCAGCGGCTCGAAGTACAAGCGGTCGGAGGTGTCGTAGTCGGTCGAAACCGTTTCCGGGTTGCAGTTGACCATGATGGTCTCGTAACCATCTTCGCGCATGGCCAGTGCCGCGTGCACGCAGCAGTAGTCAAACTCGATGCCCTGGCCGATGCGGTTGGGACCGCCGCCCAACACCATGATCTTTTTCTTGTCAGTCGGTGCGGCCTCGCACTCGCTGCCTTCGGCCTCGTAGGTCGAGTACATGTAGGCGGTGTTGGTCGCGAACTCGGCCGCGCAGGTGTCCACCCGCTTGTAGACCGGCCGCACGCCCAGCGCCTTGCGCTTGACGCGGATGGCGGTGTCTGTGGTCTTGAGCTGGCGTGCCAGGCGACGATCTGAAAAGCCTTTTTGCTTGAGCGCGCGCAAGGTGGACGCATCAATTTGGTCCAGTGACATGGTTTCGAGCTCGAGCTCGACCTTGACGATCTGCTCGATTTGCACCAAAAACCAGGGGTCGATCTTGGTCAGCGCAAACACCTCGTCCACGCTCATGCCCAGGGCAAAGGCATCGCCAACGTACCAGATGCGCTCGGGGCCGGGCGCGCCCAGTTCTTTTTCGAGTACTTCGCGGTCTTGCGTTTTCTCGTTCATGCCATCAACGCCGACTTCCAGGCCGCGCAGCGCTTTCTGGAACGACTCCTGGAAAGTCCGTCCCATGGCCATCACTTCGCCCACCGACTTCATCTGGGTGGTCAGGCGTGAATCTGCAGTCGGGAATTTCTCAAAAGCAAAACGCGGGATTTTGGTGACGACGTAATCGATGCTGGGCTCAAAACTCGCCGGCGTGGCACCGCCGGTGATGTCGTTGCGCAATTCATCGAGCGTGTAGCCGATGGCCAGCTTGGCCGCAACCTTGGCAATGGGAAAGCCCGTCGCCTTGGAGGCCAGGGCCGACGAACGCGAGACGCGCGGGTTCATCTCGATCACCACCATGCGGCCATCCACCGGGTTGATGGAAAACTGTACGTTCGAGCCACCGGTGTCCACGCCAATCTCGCGCAGAACGGCCAGGCTGGCGTTACGCAGAATCTGGTATTCCTTGTCAGTCAGCGTTTGTGCTGGTGCCACGGTGATCGAGTCGCCGGTGTGCACACCCATAGGGTCCAGATTTTCAATTGAGCAGACGATGATGCAGTTATCGGCCTTGTCGCGCACGACTTCCATCTCGTACTCTTTCCAGCCGAGCAGTGACTCTTCAATCAAAAGCTCGTTGGTGGGTGAGGCTTCGAGGCCGCGCTTGCAAATCGTCTCAAACTCTTCAGAGTTGTAGGCAATACCGCCGCCAGTACCGCCCAGCGTGAAGCTGGGGCGGATGACGGTGGGAAAACCCAGCGTTTTTTGCACTTTCCAGGCTTCATCCATGCTGTGCGCAATGCCGGAGCGCGCCGAGCCCAGGCCAATCTTGGTCATCGCGTCCTTGAACTTGAGCCGATCTTCGGCCTTGTCGATGGCCTCGGGCGTGGCACCTATGAGTTCCACCTTGTATTTGTCGAGCACGCCGTGGCGCCAAAGGTCGAGAGCGCAATTGAGCGCGGTTTGACCGCCCATGGTCGGCAGGATCGCGTCGGGACGTTCCTTGGCGATGATTTTCTCCACCGTCTGCCAGGTGATCGGCTCGATGTAGGTGACGTCGGCAGTGGCCGGGTCGGTCATGATGGTCGCGGGATTGCTGTTGATCAGGATGACCTTGTAACCCTCTTCGCGCAGCGCCTTACAGGCTTGCACGCCGGAGTAGTCGAACTCACAGGCCTGACCGATGATGATGGGACCGGCCCCGATGATGAGGACCGATTGGATATCTGTGCGCTTGGGCATTATTGAACTCCGGCAGTCTGCGCTGCGGCCTCCATCAACGCCGTGAAGCGGTCGAACAGGTAGGCGATGTCATGGGGGCCGGGCGAGGCTTCAGGGTGACCCTGAAAGCAAAACGCCGGCTTGTCAGTGCGGGCCAGGCCCTGCAAGGTGCCGTCAAACAAGCTGATGTGGGTGGCACGCAGGTTGGGCGGCAGGGATTTTTCGTCTACTGCGAAACCATGGTTCTGGCTGGTGATGCTGACGCGCCCGCTGTCCAGGTCCTTGACCGGGTGGTTGGCCCCGTGGTGGCCAAACTTCATCTTGAAGGTCTTGGCACCACTGGCCAGCGCCATGATCTGGTGGCCCAGACAAATACCAAAAGTCGGAATGCCGGTTTTGATCAGCTCACGGGCGGCGGCAATGGCGTAATCACAGGGCTCAGGATCGCCGGGTCCGTTGGACAAAAAGATGCCGTTCGGCTCGAGCTTAAGCACCTCAGCGGCAGACGTCTGCGCCGGCACCACGGTGATGCGTGCACCCCGCTCGGCGAGCATTCGCAGAATGTTTTTCTTCACACCAAAGTCATAGGCGACCACATGGAACTTCGGCGCACTTTGCACCCCGTAACCCGAGCCGAGCTTCCACTCTGTTTCGGTCCATGCATAAGGTTCTTGAACAGACACCACTTTGGCCAGGTCTTGCCCGCTCATGCTGGGGGCACACTGCGCCGCAGCCACGGCCTTGGCAATCGCTGCGGGGCTGACGGTCTCGCCGGCAGCCAGAGCCATGATGCAGCCGTTTTGCGCGCCGTGTGTGCGCAGGTGGCGTGTCAGTTGACGGGTGTCAAGGTTGGCAATCGCCACCGTGCCCTGGCTGACCAGGTAGTCGGAAAGCGAGACCGACTTGCGAAAATTCGAGGCCACGAGGGGCAGGTCTTTGATAATGAGACCGGCGGCATAGACTTTGTCGGCTTCAACGTCCTCGAGATTGACGCCGTAATTGCCGATGTGCGGGTACGTCAGCGTGACGATCTGCTGGCAGTAACTGGGGTCCGTCAGGATTTCCTGGTAGCCGGACATGGCAGTGTTGAACACCACCTCACCCGTGGTGGCACCAGGGGCGCCTATGGAATTGCCGATAAAGACCGTGCCGTCTGCGAGCGCCAGAATGGCGGAAGGGTTGGTTCCCTGTAGAGACAAAAGCACTGGGTTCTCCGTGTGGTTACGGTTCGCCCAAGCGTGCACAAAAAGGTCTGGTGAAAGACGCTGTTTGAGGGTTATTGAAAGTGTTTTGGCTTGACTTGGCGCTCGGGCGAAGCTGGTTTAGAAAAGCCCCTGATTATAGCCGAGCCGGGGGCCGGATTCAGCTTGCATGGGCCGCCGCCGCACTGGCGTAGAGGCAAATGGCGGCAGCTGCACCCACATTGAGCGACTCCTCGCCGCCAGGCTGGGCGATACGCACCGACAAGCCTGCCATGGCCGACAAACCGGCACTGACACCCTGCCCTTCGTGGCCCATGACCCAGGCACAGGGTGAAGGCAGCTTCTGCTGATGCAAATAAGCGCCTTCATGCGAGCTGGTCACCACCAGCGGCACGGCCAAGGCTTGCAAGTCTTCGATCTCCAGTCCTTCGATCAGCTGCAGCCCGAAATGCGCGCCCATGCCGGCGCGAAGCACCTTGGGCGACCAAAGGGCTGCCGTGCCTTTGAGCGCCAGCACCTGCCCGAAACCAAAGGCTGCCGCGCTTCGCAAAATCGAGCCCACATTGCCGGCGTCTTGAACACGGTCAAGCACCAACGAGGCGGCATCTGCTTGCAACGCTGGGGCTCTAGGTAAGGCCATCACAAAACCCATGGCGGCCGGAGACTCCAAGGCGCTGAATTCGGGCCACAGAGCATCGGCAATCACCAAGGTCTTGCCGGCTGCGGCCGACCACTGGGCGGGGGCCTGGGGCCAGAAAGATTCTGAGAAAACGGCCATTTGAGGTTTCAAGCCACGCGCTAAGGCGGCGCGACACAGATGATCACCTTCCAGCCAGACCAGCCCTTCCTTGCGGTAGGCCGTACTGTCATGCGCGAGTTTGCGCAAGGTCTTGACAAAAGGATTGGCACGCGAGCCAATATGGACGAGCTCGCCTGGCACCGGGAGGTTCCCGGAAAAGCTCATGACAAAACCCGCGCCACCGGCGCAAAGGTTCGCCGGTGCTCAGGGCAGGCGCCATGCAGCTGCAAGGCGGCCAGATGCTCTGCAGTGCCATAGCCCTTGTGTGATGCAAAGCCGTACTGCGGAAAGGCTTGGTCCATCTCCTGACACCAGCGGTCGCGCCAGACTTTGGCCAGGATGGAGGCCGCTGAAATGGCGGGCACCGAGGCGTCACCGCCGACGATCGCTTCGGCGACGATCACCAGGGTCGGAATCCGGTTGCCGTCCACCAGCACCTTGGCCGGTTTCAGGCGCAGGCCCTCAACCGCGCGCTTCATGGCCAGCATTGTCGCCTGCAGGATGTTGATCTCGTCGATTTCAGCGGCTGTGGCCTGGGCGATTGAAAAGCACAAAGCCTTGGCGCGAATTTCGTCATACAGCTTTTCACGGCGCAAGGCAGTGAGTTTTTTAGAATCGGCCAAACCCTTGATCGGGTGCTGATCGTCAAGGATCACAGCCGCGGCCACCACGGGGCCCATCAAAGGGCCGCGGCCGGCCTCGTCCACACCGGCCACCAGACCGGGGACATCCCATACCAAGGGCGCTTGCTCAGCTTGCAAGAATTTTTTCGATCGCATCTGTTGCCAATTGAGTCGTGTCGCGCTGCAGTTGCACATGCAAGGCGGTGAATTTGTCCTGGACCACGCTTATTTTCGCAGGGCTTGAATCGGCCGCTTGCAGCCAATCGATGACCGCAGCGGCCAGAGCCGTTGGCGTTGCCGCATCCTGTAAAAATTCGGGAACCACAAACTCGCTACACAAAATATTGGGCAAGCCGATCCAGGGCTGCAGCTTGAGCCGGCCCTTGAGCCACCATGAAAGCCGGTTCATGCGGTAGGCAATCACCATCGGGCGCTTGAACAAGGCTGCCTCGAGGGTGGCCGTCCCGCTGGCGATCAGCGTGACATCGCAGGCGGCCAGCACCGCGTGCGACTGGCCGTCGACAATCTTCAAAATTTCAGTCAAGCCAGCGGCAAGCGTCAGGCGCTGCAGCTCGGTCTTGAACCTGGGCAGCGCCGGCACGATGAATTGGGTGCCGGGACGTTGACGGGCAATCAAAGCCACTGCCGCCAGGAATGTGGGGGCCAAATGGTCAATCTCCGCTTGCCGGCTTCCCGGAAGCACCGCCACCACAGGATGGTCCATCGCCAGCCCCAGGGCCAGACGTGCCGCGCCTAGGTCTGCCTGAATGGGAATCATGCTCGCCAATGGGTGACCCACATAGGTGGCCGCAATGCCATGCTGCGCCAACAGAGCGGGTTCAAAAGGGAAAAGGCACAGCACATGGTCAGCACTGCGCTTGATTTTCTGCACACGCTCAGGCCTGGAGGCCCAAATCGAAGGGCTGACAAATTGAACCGTCTTGATACCGGCCTGGCGCAGCGATGCTTCGAGGTCCAGATTGAAGTCAGGCGCATCAATGCCAATGAACACATCTGGGCGCCGGGCCAGCAGCTGTTCTTTTAAATTGCGGCGTATGCCAGCGATCTCCCGGTAGTGCAGCAGCACGTCGACGTAGCCGAGGACGGCCAGTTTGTCACTGGGCCATAAAGCCTTGAAGCCGAGCGCCTGCATGCGTAAGCCGCCAATGCCTTCGACTTTCAAGTCAGGCCAGCGCTTTTGTAAGCCGCTAAGTAACAAGCTTGCGAGCAAATCACCGGATGTTTCTCCGGCCACCATCGCCAGATGCGGGCTGTACGGGGCAACCACCAAACCAGCATGAGGCGCTAACACGGCAGGAGATGTAGGCGCACCGGCCATTGAAAAATCAGCGCACGATACCGCGCTGCGGCGAGGTTCCGGCCAGGAAATCAATCATCATGGCCACGTCGGCTTTGGCCTCGGGATGGCTTTGCGTCAGGCTGGCAATGTGCTCTTTGGCTTGCTCAAGCGTCAACTCATCACGGTAAAGCGCACGCTGCATGGCTTTGACGGCGGCAATTCTCTCAGGTGAAAAGCCGCGCCGGCGCAAGCCTTCGAAGTTCATCGATCGCGCTGCAGCAGGCTGCCCCTGGCACATCACGTAAGGCGGCAGATCAGCAAAAAGCAAGGAGCACATGGCCGTCATGCTGTGAGCGCCCAGGCGAACAAACTGATGCACCACCGTGAAGCCGCCCAAAATAGCCCAGTCACCCACATGCACATGGCCGGCGAGTTGGGCATTGTTCGCAAAAATCGTGTGATTGCCCACCACGCAGTCATGCGCCATGTGAACATAAGCCATGATCCAGTTGTCGTGACCCACACGGGTGACGCCGGCATCGCCGGGCGAGCCGATGTTGAGCGTGCAAAACTCACGGATGGTATTTCGATCACCAATCACCAACTCACAGGGCTCACCGGCATACTTTTTGTCCTGCGGAATAGCGCCGATGGAGTTGAACTGGAAAATTTTGTTGTCACGCCCTAGGGTGGTGTGACCCTCAATCACGCAATGCGCACCGATGCTTGAGCCGGCACCAATGCGGACATGCGGGCCTACCACGCTGTAAGGCCCTACACGGACAGATTCATGAAGTTGCGCCTGCGGATCAACCAGCGCTGTGGGATGAATAGCCGTCACCTGGGGCTCCTTGACTCAGGGTAGCGTACGCATGGTGCACATCAGCTCGGCTTCGCAGGCCAGGTGGTCATCCACTCTTGCGATGCCCTTGAACTTGAAAATGCCCGACTTCATGCGCTCCAGCGAAACATCCATCACCAGCTGGTCACCCGGTTCAACCGGACGCTTAAAACGCGCGCCGTCAATACCGGCAAAGTAATAAATGGTCTTTTCACCGGGAATGGTACCCAGGGCATCAAACGCCAGCAAGGCCGCGGCTTGGGCCATCGCCTCGAGCATCAGCACGCCTGGCATCACAGGGCGGTGCGGGAAATGTCCCACGAAAAATGGCTCGTTGATGGTGACGTTTTTAATCGCCTTGATACGTTTTCCTTTTTCAAGCTCCAGCACCCGGTCTACGAGCAAAAAGGGGTAGCGGTGCGGCAATTGCTTGAGAATTTCGTGAATATCCATCATGGCAGTTCTTTAGTTGCTGACAAAGCAGTTGGCTGCAGCAGTACAATCTGTTTTTCAACTTGTTTGAGCCGATCACGCAAATTGTGCAAATGCTTGAGCGTGGCCGCATTTTTCTCCCAAGTGGCATTGTCGTCAACGGGAAAGAAACCGCTGTAATGACCTGGCTGAAGAATCGAGCGTGTGACGACGGTAGCCACCGAAATATTCACCCGGTCGACCAGTGTCAAGTGCCCAAGAATAATGGCGCCACCACCGATGGTGCAATGCGCGCCAATGCGGGCGCTGCCAGCCACACCGACACAACCAGCCATGGCCGTATGCTGACCGATGTGCACGTTGTGGCCGATCTGGATCAGGTTGTCGAGTTTGACGCCATCCTCAATCACCGTATCATCCAGCGCGCCACGGTCAATACAGGTATTGGCGCCAATCTCAACATCATTACCGATGCGCACTCGACCAAGCTGCTCGATTTTCTCCCAGCCGCCGGCATGGGGCGCAAAGCCGAAACCGTCTGCACCTATGACAACGCCGGGGTGAAGAATGCAGCGCTCACCCATCAGGCAGCCTTCACCCAAAGTAACCCGGGCAGCTAAACGGCTGCCGGCACCGACCTGCGCATCACGTCCGATCACCGTGTGTTCACCGATGCGCACGCCGGCTGCGATCACAGCGCCGGCTGCAATACAAGCGAAGGCACCTACGAAAACCTTATCCCCGATTTGCACTGAGGCATCAATGATGGCCGTTGGATGAATTTCCGCTGCGGGCAGCACCTCGTGATGCAGCTTCCAAAGCTGAGTCACACGGGCAAAGTAGCGATAAGGATCACTGACCACGATGCAAGCTCCACGCGCAAGCGCTGCCTCCTTGAACTGCGGGTGAACAATCACGCAAGCAGACGCTGATGCGGCAAGTTGGCCCACATATTTAGCGTGGCTGATAAAACTCAGCGAACGAGATGTTGCAGCTTCTAAGGAGGCCAAGCTTTGAATCTGCATGTCGGGATCAGCGAACAACTCAGCTTCGAATTCGCCGGCAAGGGCGCCGACAATTTCACTCAGGCTCAGAGACACGCGACGCCGTACCCGGGAGATTTACCGGACGTTGCCGGCATTCAAGGTCTTGATCACCTTGTCAGTAATGTCATGCTTGACGTTGACATACACAGCTTCTTGAAGAATCAGGTCGTATTTTTCTGCCTCAGCCAAAGACCTGACTACGCGGTTGGCGCGCTCGATGACCAACTGCAACTCTTCGTTTTTACGGCTGTT
>CAXNEG010000012.1:0-15349 GCA_964201305.1 Polaromonas sp. | reverse complement strand
ATTAACATCCAGATGATCTCTACCAGCGAGATCAAGACCTCGGTGGTGATCGATGAAAAGTACATGGAGCTGGCTGTGCGCGCCCTGCACAAAGCCTTTGACCTGGACCAGCCCGCCTGAGTCAGGCCGCAAAGTCGTGACATAATTCGTGCAGATATCAGGAAACGTGACCGAGTGGCCGAAGGTGCTCCCCTGCTAAGGGAGTATGGGGTGTAGAGCCTCATCGAGGGTTCGAATCCCTCCGTTTCCGCCAAGTGCCTAGCAAAGACGCGCCTTCGGGCGCGTTTTTCGTTTCTACATACCCAAAAACATACCCAAAATTTTTTTCAGTACGTGACTGCGGTTGTTAGTGGTCGAAGCAGTTGGTCTTACATGTTCGCGGGTCAATGGCGTTCAGTTCTTAAGTGCCACCGCCTTTGCCATTTCTGGCTAGACGAGACCCCCACCGTACCCCCACCCCCCGATTTGTCAGGTAAAGTCCACGGCGGGTCATATCGCGCTAGTTGCGGCGAACCCACCGGAGCAAGTTTGCGCGTTTTCATCCATTCGGTCAGCGCCTGGGTTTCTTTGCGTATGCGGCTGTCGGTGTTGAGCCCTGAATACTTTGCCACCGCCACGGTTTTAGTGGGTACCTCGCGCAGAGTTACCGCGCCGTTGTTGGGCAGCGGCAGTGATGCCAGCGTGTATTTGCCGGGCATCACAAACTGCACCCTCCATCGCTGAGCTCCCGCCCATGATGGTGCTTCAGATCCAGGCTGTAGCGAAACAGGCGCTGTCATGTCCAGTTTCAGAGGCTCAGGATCCGGCTCCAGAGTGACAGGGGCAGTCATTGTGATCTTGCTGCTTTGCTTGCTTTCGGGGGCTTTGTTGTTGCCAAATAGATAGTCAGCAATGAGGCGGAAACCCTTGGTTGAGGCAGCATCCATATCGTCATCCACCCAGGTTTCAGCAACGATGAGTGGAGCGTACTGCCTCATTTCAAATCCAGCCTCTTGGGCCAGGACGGTAAATTTAGGTTCTTCTACGGCAAAAGCAGCACCAGTGGCCATCAAACCTCCCCCCAAAATAAACTTAGTCATCATGAAGTAACAAGCACGACCCTCCCCAATGCCCAGCATCAGCGCAGACCATGTGTAACCGGGTCGTAGCAGGCCAGCAAAGCTGCCGGTAGCAGAGGCACTTGCTGCTTCAGGTGCTGGCGGATGCGGGGGCCGGCTTGCCATGGCGCGGTGCTGCCGCTCCACACCGCGCGCTCGGGTAGCCGCATGCCCTCGGGTCCGGCCTGCAGCACAACGACAGCGGGGTTGAGCCGCGCAAAGACCAGTTCTGCCAGCAGCCAGTCGCCTTGCTGCAGCAAATTGACAAGGCTGGCATTGCGCGAGTCGGGCGGGCTGTGGTCTGCTACGAGGCTTAATACATGTTCGGCTGTCGGGCTGGCATGGCTCATTTGCTGCACCGCGCTGCAATCACGCCAGAGTTGGTTGTTGGCGTCCGCCAACCAGCCCATCACATCGTGCTTTTTACCTTGCCACACACCAAAGTAGCGGCCATCCTGGGCTTCAACATCCACGTGTGTGTTGATCACGCCGAGTGTGGTCAGCACAAGCAAGGTAGCGGCAACGTGACGTTTCAAAGGAATTGTCTTGCTGAATGTGTCAATGCCCGTTAGGCGTCTTGCTGGAAATCACTTGAGGCGTTGGGGCAATCGCTGCTTGAGCTTTTGCCCCGCTTGGGCTGCGGCTTTCAGGTAAGGGCACATGGCACATTTTTTGGCCATCCCATTGCTGACCACACCAACAGTGGCCCTCGGCGTTAATGATGCAGGTACCGCTTCCGCAGCAGCGAGAGTCTTCGGTCATAGGTATTCTGGGGAGGGTGAGCAAAAACTGTCTGTAAGCCAGACTGCAATCGGATAGCTGAGGTTCAATGAGCTACAACCAAGCAATGGCGTCAGGAAATTTAAGCGCTGTGGCCCTTGATGTAGGTCTCTAAAAAACCGATTTGCTGACCCATTTGGCGAATGCTGTCCTTGACGACATCACCAATCGAGATCACGCCGACGACCCGCCCTGCTTCTACGACGGGCAGATGGCGAAAATTGCGAGACGCCATCAAGCCCGTGCAGGCCTCGATGGGGTCCTGCAGCCTGACCGTGACCGGGTCGACAGTCATGACTTCCTTGACCAGCACTTGCTTGGCATCCAGGCCAGGCAGTAGCACCTTGATGGCGCAGTCGCCCTGCGTGAGGATGCCCAGCAATTTATCGTCTTTGATGACCAGGATCGCCCGCACTCTTTTATCTCGCATCAGTTGCAGGGCAACGACCACTGTTTCATCGGGCCCGACGCTGATGGTGACGATGGGTTGAGGCTTTTGCGCTAAACATGTTTTGACGGTAGTCATTTGGTTGCCTGTTGAAAATGTTGTTGTTTATTGAAATTATTTTCGCATGCGCTAGGAATTTACGCAGGCCTTGCCTGAATTTTAAAAATTGCTTGGAGTCAATCCCGCTCGCGTAGATTACTTATCACCCAGCAGGCCACCGCAATCAGCAAAATAGAGCCACTTTCGTACAAAAGTATAGAGGGGTCCCCGTCCTTGCCCTGGAGGATGATGAGACGACTTAAGGCAGTCATTGCAATGAACAAAGGAATGGTGATTGGAATCTTGTGGCTGCTGTAGAACGCGCCAAGCATGCCTAAAACTTCGGCATAGATGAACATCAGCAGCAGATCCTTCAGTGCAACGCTGCGCTGTGCAATCAGCAAGATAACTTCTTGCACCATGGCGCCCACCGTAAAAAGGGCGATAGTGACCAGAAAACACTTTTCAGTCACGTCAATAATGCGTTTGATCAACATCGAACTCTCCTGCCTCAGTGGTTTAATTCCATGTTACCAAACGCGACCACCGGCTCTAGATAACGGGGTCCTTATGCAAACTTAGGTTTTCGCCGGCCAGAAAAGAAAAAACGCGCCTAGCGGCGCGTTTTTTCAGTTTTACCTGTCTAAGGTGCTTGCAATCAATGCGCGCACCTTGCAAACCCTCAAGAAAACTTTTAGCTTCTACGCTGCTTATCACGCACTAAGGCCAGGCAATAAGAGCGGTTGCCGATGATTTTGTCGCAAGGGTAGGAGTTGCCAAATGAAACAGCCTGGCAAAAATATTTGCCGTTGGCGGACGACATGCCGTCACAGAGCTTGACTTCTTTTTTACTTGCCGCCATGCACATGACCTGCTTGTCTTTGTCAAAGACTTTTTCACAGCCGCCATCTTGCGCTTGGCTAAGAGCGGGCGCCAGCAAAACAAATGCGAACGTTAGCTGGAAGAGTCGAGTGAGTAAAAAGCGCATGGCACAACCTTTTTAAAAAGTTGATTCATGTTAAAAATATGCACGCTAAAGCGCATTGTTTTCACTCTCATCGTAATGGTTTGTTACAGCTTTGTAATCCGGTCAGTCGCCGCAGGGCAAGGTGCACTCGAGTGTCACCCAACTGTCATCTTCGACTTTCAGGGTCAAAGTGCCGCCGTGCGCAGTGACAATTTCCCGGCACAGGCTCAAACCCAGGCCTGAACCAGCAGCCTGAGTGAATTCCTGCTGGTCGGTTTCGCGGTACCTGTAAAAGCGCTCAAAAATGCGATCGTCCAGCCCTGCTGTTGACAAATGCGTGGTGTTGCTGACGCTGAACACCAGGCTCTTGTCGCTTAAGCGCGCTTTGAATTTGACCTGGCCTTGGGGCCGGTTGTACTTCACGGCATTGCCGAACAAATTGCTGGTGAGCTGCCAAATGAGTTCCTGGTCGGCCACAAATGTGATGCCGCTGGGCATGTCCATTGAAAAAGTCAGCTCCCGGTGCTGGGCCTTGAGGTCATCAACCATCTCGCCGAACATGTCGTTGAGCTTGACGGGCTGCAGGTCCAGACTCACTCCCCCGGCATCGGCTTGTGACAGCATCAGCAATTTGTTTGAAATTGAAATGAGCCGCTCGACCTCTTCAGCCACCAGCGAGAGCTGAATTTGTAATTGCGACCCGTCAGGGGACTGATTCACCAGCCGGTGCAGGTAGCCCCGGATGATGGTCAGTGGTGTGCTCAGTTCGTGGGCGGCATCGCTTGAAAACCGCGCTGCCCGTGCGTAGCTGCCCCTTAAACGGTCTATGAGTGCGTTGAAGTAGCCAATGAAACCGGCAAATTCACGGTAATGCTGCTCAGGGGAGATGTGTTCGGTCGGGTTCTTGATGTCAACAAGAGAAAAAGCATTTTGCAGCGTTTGAACGGGCTTTAGAGCAGCTCTCGTCAGCACAACAGTGACCACCACAATAATGACCAGCAGCATGGGCCAAAGGTTGCGTAAAATACCGTCCCGGGTTTGCAAGATGCCTTGGGCTGACCGGGTCAATACATTTTTTTGAATCGCCACAAACAGCTGTCCCTGCGGGTTTGGTGTCCGCAGGATCCGCCAGTCCTGCGCTTCGGCCTGGAGGTCGGTCATTTCAAAGGGCTGCCCGGTGCTCTGTGCATTCAGCGGTGTCCAGACGGGGGCTGCTGCGGCCAGCGCCAGGGCCAATGCTTGTGGGGCGCCTGAGCTTGCCGGATCTTGGTCTGCCCAGACCAGCATTTCACCAGGCCCTATGTCGTCTACGGATTTTTCCAGGTTGCCTTTGATTTGTTCGGCATTGACCGGGCCTGGGGCTGCCCGCAGTTCACGCGCCGCGTGGCGGGCCAGGACTTCGCTTAAATGACCGTGCAAGGGCTCCAATGCCGAGTTGGCCACCAGCAGCCTCGAGGCCCCGCTGAAGGCCACGACGCACAGTCCCACAGCCAGAAAAACGTGGAGTCGAAAAGATCGGCGCATGGTATTTAAGGGTTGTTGAGCCGGTAACCTACGCCCCGGATGGTCTCAATCGGAAAGACTTCTTGTGCATTGGGGTCGGGGTTGGACAGTTTTTTGCGCAGCCTTTGAATGCAGACATCCACCACGTTGGTTCCGGGGTCGAAATCCACATTCCAGACTTGCTTGAGGATTTGCTGGCGGGAAAAAATCTGACCCGGCGACAACAACAGGCACTCCAGCAGCACGTATTCTCGTTGGGTCAAAACACTGGTGCGCATTCCCCATTTGGCCACCCGGCTAAAACGATCGAGTGTGATGCCGCTTTGTGCAATGGTGCTGGCATCGCTGCCTGATTTCCTGGCGATCAGTATGTTGACGCGGACAATCAACTCTTCAATAAAGAAGGGTTTGACTAGAAAATCGTCTGCACCGAGTTCAAATCCGCTCAGACGGTCAGCCAGATCTGTTTTGGCCGTCAACAGGATCACCGGCGTGCTCAGACCCTTGCGCCGTATTTCAGTCAAGACCTGAAAACCGTCCATCATGGGCAGGGCCACGTCGAGCACGACAGCGTCAAAGTTTTTGATCAGCGCTGTGTTCAGTCCTCTGAAACCATCAATTTCGTGATGAACCGCGAAACCGACAGATTCGAAGCCCGTGACAATGAAATCAGCGATGCGTTGTTCATCTTCAATGAGAAGGATATTCATGCCGATATTTTGCATGGCATTGCCGCCATGCCTGTTTTAGAATTTTTATTCGACTGCATCGCTAGGGTTGACCTGTCTAAATCGTTAGAAGCTTTATGTTAACTTCTAAGACTTGTTTGACTCACAGCAAAAGCCTGCACCATGACAACAATCCACGAAGTTTCACGCGTTGCAGAGGAGGTTGTTCGCGCCGCCGGCGCCATGATCCGCACAGCTTTTCACGACCCTCAACGGCCGGCTTACTCGCTCAAAGGTCGTCAGGACTACCTGACCGCAACCGACGGCGCGGTAGAGGCTTATGTCAAAGAAGCGATTTCGAGGCATTTCCCTAAAGACGCGGTGATGGGCGAAGAGACGGGCGGCGTCACTGAGGCGCCGCGGCTATGGATAGTGGACCCGATTGATGGCACGGCCAACTTTGCCCGTCAGATTCCGCACTGTTGCATTTCGCTCGGATTTCTGGAGAACGGGCGCGTGATGGTGGGTGCTGTCTACGACGCTTTACACGACGAGCTTTTCCTGGCCGAACGCGGGCATGGCGCCCGCCTCAATGGCGCGCCCATCCGTGTCAGCAGTGTGGCTGCCCTGACGGCGGCCACTTTTGAAATCGGCTGGTCTAACCGGACAGCGCCCGAGCCTTACCTCAAACTGGTGACTTCCGGCGTTGAAGCCGGTTGCGCGGTGCGCCGGGCCGGTTCGGGCACGCTGGGCCTGGCTTATGTGGCTGCCGGCCGTACCGAAGCCTATGCAGAGTCACACATCAACTCCTGGGACGTGGCTGCCGGTCTGCTGCTGGTGGAAGAAGCGGGCGGTCGTGTGAATGATTTCTGGACGCCGGGCGCCATTGCCAATGGCAACGAAGTGCTGGGCAGCAACGCCCTGCTGGCGCAGGAAGTCAGCGCGCTGTGCGGCATCCCGTTAGCACCCTTGTAAAACCGGTACAGGCACCGGGCCGGCGCCTTCAGTCCTGCAGCAAGACCACGGTGTCGGGGCTGAAACCCAGGCCCACGGCCTGACCGGGGCTGAGTTGCTCGGTGGTGTTGGCGCTGGCCACCAGCACCTCGCCCAGCTCGGTTTGCAGCGTGTGCTCAAAGTACTCGCCCAGGTAGCTGGACTTGGACAGCGTCGCCTCCAGCAGCGACGTTGGCGCACCAGCGCTTTGTGCATGCAGCGCAATCCGGCCGGGGCGCACGGCCACGTGCCCTGCGCCGCGGCGAGGAGTTTGGCCTTCCAGGGTCAACTGCAGCTTGCCCAGTTGCACGCGTGTACCTTGCGGCCCCGAGTCCAGAATCTGGCAGGGCAGCACATTGGCCTCGCCAATGAAGTCCGCCACAAAGCAGCTGGTGGGGCGCTCATGCAGCTCGCGCGGGCTGCCGATTTGTGCCACCACAGCGTTGTTCATCACCACAATCGTGTCGGACACAGCCAGAGCTTCTTCCTGGTCGTGCGTGACATAGATGACCGTGAGCTGAAGGGATTGCTGCAATTCACGGATTTCCTGACGGACTCGCCGGCGCAGCTTGGCGTCCAGGTTGGAGAGCGGCTCGTCAAACAGCAAGACCATGGGTTCGAGCACCAAGGCTCTGGCCACGGCCACTCGTTGCTGTTGACCGCCAGACAGCTCGTGCGGGTAACGCTGACCCAGTGCTTCCAGGCCCATGAGCTTCATCACTTCAAGCGTCTTGGCTTGCATCACATCACGGGAAATGCGGCTGACTTCCAGGCCGTAGCGTATGTTCTCATTCACCCGCATGTGCGGAAACAGAGCGTAGGACTGAAACACCATGGAGACATCACGCTCGGTGGCGGGCAGCCGGGTCACGTCTTTGTCACCGATCAGGATCCGCCCCGAGGTTGCAGTCTCCAGCCCGGCAATCATGCGCAAGGTGGTGGTCTTGCCGCAGCCCGAGGGGCCGAGCAGGGTGGTCAGGCTGCCGGCTTCAAACCGCAGCGAAACATTGTCAACAGCGGCAGGGCCTTGCGGGTTGTAGCGTTTGACAACCTGTTCTAGCACCACTGAAGCCGAATTTGGAAGAGAAAGTGGGTTCATGTTGATCCTGCAAAAGCGGCGCCAGAGCTGCTGTCGCGCATACCGCGGCGACCGAGTTGACGGCCGCTGGTGATGGCCTGGAACATCAGAACCGCCAGCAGCATGATGACGATCAAGACGGTTGAATAGGCGATGGCAATCCCGTACTCGTTGTTCTCAACGCGCCCGATGATGTAGCTGGTGGCCATGTCGTGCTGCGCGCTGACCAGAAAAATCACCGCGCTGATGGCCGTCATGGTGCGCACAAAGCTGTAGACCAGTGCCGATAAGATGGCCGGCCGGATCAGGGGCAGGGTGATGCGCCTGAAGGTGGTGGCCGACGAGGCGCGCAAAGTCAGCGAGGCTTCGTCCAGACTCTTGTCAATCTGCGACAGCGAAGCAATGCCGGAGCGCACGCCCACCGGCATGTTGCGAAACACAAAGCAGATCACCAAAATGGCGGCAGTACCTGTTAATTCGATGGGTGGCACGTTGAAGGCAACGATGTAACTCACGCCGATGACCGTGCCCGGAATGGCAAAGCTGAGCATGGTGCCGAACTCGAACATCTGTTTGCCCGCGAACTGCTGGCGCGTCAGCAGCCAGGCTGTGACGAGGCCGATGGCCGCTGTCAGCGGCGCCGACACCACGGCAATGGTCAAGGTGGTGGCCAGGCTGCTCCAGGCCGAGCCTTTCCAGTGCAGACCAAAGTCATTGAAAGCGATTTCAAAGCCCTTGATGTAATGCTTGAGGGTCAACGACCAGTCACGGCCCCACAACTCCACAAAACTGCCGTAGATGATCATGAAGTAAATGACCAGGGTAAAGACCGTCCAGGCCAGCGTGATGGCTATCGCGCCTGCACTGATGAAGCCGGGCAGGGGCGGGTGCATGCCACTGTCGCCCTTGCCGCTGACGGTGATGTAGCGTTTTTTGCCAAGCCACACGTTTTGCAGCACAAAGGCCCCCACCGTGAACGCCAGCAAGATGATGGCCAGCACGGCTGCACGGCCCTGGTCGTTTTGCGAGCCCACAATCGCAAAAAATACGTCAGTCGACAAGACACTGAAATTGCCGCCCAGCACCAGCGGGTTGCCGAAGTCGGCCATGCTTTCGATGAAGCCCAGCAAAAAGGCATTGGCCAGGCCCGGGCGCATGAGCGGCCAGGTGACTGTTTTGAAGGTGACCCAGTTGTTGGCGCGCAAGGTTTGCGAGGCCTCTTCCATGGCTGGGCTGATGGCTTCAACCACACCGATCAGCACCATGAAAGAAATCGGGGTGAAGGCCAGCAACTGCGCCAGAAATACGCCCCAAAAGCCGTAAATCCAGCGGCTCGGCTCGATGCCCAAGGCCTGACCCATCCACTGGGTGACCACACCCGAGAGGCCCAGCAGCAAAATCACCGACAAACCGATGACAAAAGGCGGCGTGATGATGGGCAGCAGAGACAGGGATTTGAAAAATCCCTTGAAAGGCACACGCGTACGGGTCAGCACCAGTGCAAACGCCAGGCCCAGCACGGTGCTGCCCAGGCCGACGGCAATGGCCAGGGCCAGTGAGTTCCAGGCGACGCCGCATTGACCCACGCCATTGAGGCACTGCAGACGCCATATCTTCGGGTCAAGCAGGCGGTCCAGCAGCGCGCCCAGGGCCATACCGTCCTCGCCCCGAAATGCCGCCAGGAGCATTTGAAACACCGGCACCATGATGAACAAGGCCACCAGGCCGATGATGCTTCCCAGGCAGCCGGACACAAAAGGGTCTTGCGTGATGCGCCCGCTGACCGACAGGCCCCAGGTGAACATCCACAGCATGCACATGCCTGCGACGATCGCGCCGTAGCCCATGCCGAACTGCCGCTGCTCGGTCGGCCCGAACCACTCGCCCAACACATTGAAAGACCAGCCCTGCAAACCAAAGCTGTAGCCCTGGCACACCATGTAGGCCAGGCCCAGCAAGCCCAAACAGCCGATCAGTTCACCGCGCACGCGTGCTTGCAAGGGGGCCAGGCTTGCGGCCAGACCAGCAAAAGCGATGCCAACCACCGGGGCCAGCCAGAGGTTTTTACCTTGAAGCAGAAGAAACAGTGCCGGCGCGTGCTCCGGGTACAGCGGATAGCTTGAGAGCCACTGGAAACTCCAGAAGCCGTCTTGCAGCATGTACCAGGGGAAAAGACCAACGCCCGCCAGAAAAACCAGGACCAGGCCCAGTGCGGGCCTGTCCAAGCCAACAGATTTCATCAGGGAAAAATGCTCTATCAGTTGTTGGGCAAGGAGCCCACTTCATCGTCCCATTTTTTGAGCAAACGCTTGCGTTCGGCAGAAGAGCCGTATTTGACAAAGTCGTAATTGATCAGCTTGATGCGGGTCAAATCAGGGGCCAGCGGAGAGACGGCAGCATCCAGGTTGGACGGCACCTGAAAGGACTTCACATCTTTAGCGCGGCTTTGCGATTCGGCGGTCAATGCCCAGTCATAAAACTTCTTGGCGTTGTCCACGTTGCGGGCGCCCTTGATGATGCTCATGGAGCCGATTTCGTAGCCTGTACCTTCGCAAGGCGTGACTGTCTTGATCGGGAAGCCCGCAGCGGCCACGGCCACCGAGTCGTGCAGGAAAACAATCCCCACCACGGTTTCACCCGAACCAGCAGCCTTGATCGGGGCAGATCCAGACTTGGTGTACTGGTTGATGTTTTTGTGCAGTGCCTTGAGGTATTTGAAGGCTTCGACTTCACCCATCATTTGCACCAGGGTGGCCAGGGCGGTGTAGGACGTGCCGGAGGAGTTCGGATTGGCGATTTGGACCTTGCCCTTGTAGACGGGCTTGATCAAGTCGGCCCAGCACTGGGGCACAGGCAGGCCTTGCTTTTTAAGCAATTCTTCGTTGTAGCCCCAGCCCAGCGCACCGGAATAAATGCCGATGGTGCGGTCCTTGGATGCTCTGGCCTGGTTCATGGCGAATTCGGCAACACGACTGCGATTGGGGGAAATGTAGGCCTGGGTGAGGTTTTCCTCCGCAGCCTGCAGGTGCGGGTCACCCGTGCCGCCCCACCAGATGTCACCCTTGGGGTTGGCCGACTCGGCCTTGATCTGGGCATAAGTCTCACCCGAGCTCTTGCGTGTCATGTCCACTTTGACGCCGCTGGCTTTTTCAAATTCGGTTTTGGCCTGCTGGCACCAGGCTTCGTCAGAGCTGCAATACAGGGTCAGGCGGCCTTGGGCCGCAGTGGGTGCAGAAAAGGCGAAAGCGCCCACGCACACCAGCGAGGTCAGCAGACGGTTGAACTTAAACATGGATACTCCTAAAGAGACAGCGAATAGGTTCTTCTATGCTAGCTCAGCCACAGCGGGCACGCGTCAATCTTTCATTAGGGTATCCGCTAGCCCCGGCGTGTTCAATTTTCTATGTAGGAGCGCTGAGACCGCCTGAGCAGCCCGGCCACGCCATTATTTCAAGACGACTGCGGCCTTGCCCACTTCTTCAGCGCCGTTGCCGACGCGGCGGGCGCCGTCAAAGCGACGGTTCCAGTAGGCGGCACCCAGGCTTTCAATGCGTACTTCGGCGCCCGGCTTGGGTGAGTGAATGAATTTGCCATCACCGACATAAATGCCAACATGGCTGTAGGCCCGGTGCATGGTGTTGAAAAACACCAGGTCGCCTGGTACCAGTTCTTTTTTGTCTATGCGTTGCGTGTCAGCGGCTTGTTGTTCGGCTTTGCGGGGAAGCACCAGTCCGACTGTCTGCTCGAAAATGGCTTTGACAAAGCCGCTGCAGTCAAAACCGGTTTCTACCGTGCCGCCCCCGCGCTGGTAAGGCACGCCCAGAAATCCCATGGCGTGAACCACCAGCTCAGAGGCTTTATTCGTAACACTTTGGCTCGCCTGTGACATTTGCGACAGCAGGCCCTTGTTGGCCAGCCAGCTGTCAAGCTCGTCGACGCTTGGTGCCGCTTGCGCTGGGGCGCACATCATCAGCGAAGCCATCAAAACGGCCAGCACGGAGGGTGCAAAAAAGGGTGCAGACGAAATACGATGCATCGAGGGAGCTTACTGAGCGGACTGGTTCCCGTCAAGCCCTGCTTCCAGCTGGCCAGCCCCCTGACTTGCGGCCTATAAAATAAGCGCTCTATTCAACCCGTGAGCCTGTGTGTCTGACAGCTTCAAAGTTTTTGTCCAATATTTGTTGCCCAAACAAGCGCTCACGGCTTTTGCTGGCTGGGTAGCTTCACGCCAGCGCGGCCGTGTCACCACCGTGCTGATCCGCTGGTTCGTCGGCAAGTACCAGGTGAACATGGCCGAGGCGGCCAACCCGGACATCGGCAGCTATTTGAGCTTCAATGATTTTTTCACCCGGGCGCTGCGGCCTGGTGTCAGGCCCTTGGCCGATGCCACGCTGATATGCCCGGTTGATGGCGCCATCAGCCAGTTCGGCGCGATAGAGGGTGAGCAGATTTTCCAGGCCAAGGGTCACCATTACTCAAGCACTGCGCTGGTTGGCGGTGATGCCGCGCTGGCCGCGCAATTTCGCGGCGGCAGTTTTGCCACCCTTTACCTCAGTCCGCGGGACTACCACCGCATTCACATGCCTTGTGACGGCCGCTTGCTGCAAATGGTCTACGTGCCTGGCGACTTGTTTTCGGTGAACCCGGTCACCGCGCGCGGCGTACCGGGCCTGTTTGCACGCAATGAGCGTGTGGTCTGTGTGTTTGAAACCGCGCTGGGCCCCATGGTTTTGACACTCGTAGGCGCGACCATCGTGGGCAGCATGGCGACAGTCTGGCACGGCGTGCTGGATCGCCTGAATACGCTGCGCCAATGGCATTACGACAGCCAGACCGCTCCGGTGCTGCTTCGAAAGGGCGAGGAAATGGGTAGGTTTTTGCTGGGCTCCACGGTGGTGATGTTGTTTCCCCCGGGGTCCATG
This sequence comes from Polaromonas sp., assembly GCA_964201305.1. GTDB lineage: Bacteria > Pseudomonadota > Gammaproteobacteria > Burkholderiales > Burkholderiaceae_C > Polaromonas. The sequence goes on along the minus strand of CAXNEG010000012.1, from coordinate 2,854 downwards.
CAGTTCAACCCCGCATGGCATGCCGGCGGGCCGGTGCAGCTGGGTCAGGCCATGTCAGCGCAAGGCTTGCCTTGAGCTACACCGTGCGTTTGTTTGCTTACGAGGATGTGAGTGATGAACAAAAACGTCAGGCGGAGCAACGCTTTTGCAAGGCTTTGAACGAGGCCTTGGGCGATGCCGCCTTGGTGTTGCCGGTTTTCACCATGTACCGCCGGCTGGTGGCTTTGCATGGCGACACGCCATCAGCTGATGCCTTGAGCAGCGAAGAGCTGGAGCTGTTCAGCCAGTGGCAGGCGGCAGAGTCAGCCGCGCTGACGGCGGCCTTGGGCCCGCACCGCTACATGGGCGACGCGGAGTTCGACATCAGGGCCTAACTTCATCGTTGTCGTCGTCGCCGCCTTCGGGATTGGGGTCGTCAAAACCATCAGCCAGCGTTGCCAGCGCCTCACCCGCAGGGCGCACACGGCGGTGGCCTTCTGTGGCCACCATCTCAACAAAAACCTGTTCGGCCCCTTCGGCCGCGGCCGCGTCCATGCGTTGGATGATTTCGGCCAGGTGCACAGTCTCTGCGCAGTCTTGAGCGCTGCCGAACTTGCAGTCAAAGTCCCAGAAATCCACGCCGGCCGGCAGCGGCACGCGGCGCTGGCGTTTGACGTACTTGCGCACTTCGTGCTTGATGGCGTCCAGCACGCGGTCCGGGTGTTTGCCTTCGACCTGAAGTTTGAACGTTTTTCTCACGGAAGACCTTAAAGCTGCAGCATGCGGTTGGGTACAGTGCGGCGCCTGGCAGGTGCCCCTGGAAGGCCACAATTATGCGGCCTGCATCCGTGCCCCCAGGGGCTGACGCGTAAACTCGCTGCTTCGCCTCACAGGTTCCGTGGGTCCCGTCGATCCCAGCCAGAGCCCCGGCGGCTCAGAATTTCTCCAGAATGTCCTTTACTGCCCTCGGTCTGTCGCCCACCCTTCTTCGCGCACTGGCCGACCAGGGCTTTGACACGCCCACGCCGGTGCAGGCCCAGGCCATTGCGCTGGTGCTGGCCGGGCGTGATGTACTGGTCTCGGCTGAAACCGGCTCGGGCAAGACGCTGGCGTTTTGCCTGCCATTGCTGCAAGCACTGGCAGAAAAACAGGCACCGGCAGCGGATCGGCAAAGACCGGTGCGGGCTTTGATTTTGGTGCCTACGCGTGAACTTGCCGTGCAAATCGGCGAGGAGGCTCGTCTGCTGGCCCGGCATGAGGCGCTGGCAGTCAAAGTCACGGTGGTGTTTGGCGGTGTCTCAATCAACCCGCAGATGATGGGTTTGCGTGGTGGCGCTGACATCGTGGTCGCCACGCCCGGGCGGCTGCTGGACCTGCTCGATCACAACGCGTTGGCGCTGTCGGCTGTGCAGACCCTGGTGCTGGACGAAGCCGACCGGCTGCTGGACCTGGGATTTGAGCAAGAGCTTCAGCGCATTCTGGCCCTGCTGCCTGCCAAGCGGCACAATCTGTTTTTCTCGGCCACCTTGCCGCCATCCGTGCTGTCGTTGGCCGCCGGCCTGCTCAACGCACCGGCGCGGGTGGACGTGGCCCCCGTGGTGCTGGACATCGCGGCCATCGCCCAGCAGGTGATTGAAGTGGACGCCCCCAGGCGTACCCAGTTACTGCGCCATTTGATTGCCCAGCGCGGCTGGAGCCGGGTGCTGGTGTTTGTGGCGACCAAGCACGCGGCCGAGATGGTGGCCGACAAGCTGCGCAAGGCCGGCCTGACGGCCGAGCCTTTTCATGGCGAGCTGAGCCAGGGCAAACGCACGCAGGTCTTGCTGGACTTCAAGAATTCAGATGTCAAGGTGGTGGTGGCCACCGATGTGGCGGCTCGCGGCCTGGATGTGGCGCAGCTGCCCGTGGTGGTCAATTACGACTTGCCGCGCTCCGCGGTGGACCATGTGCACCGCATCGGCCGAACGGGGCGCGCTGGCGAGTCGGGCCTGGCGGTGAGCTTTGTGAGTGCGGGCAGCCTAGCCCACTGGCGCCTGATTGAAAAGCGCCAAGGGCTCAGTGTGGCGGGTGAGCAGGTGCCGGGTTTTGAGCCGACCGAGGCCGCGCCTGTCTTGGCCGCCACGCAAAGCCGCAGCGCCACCGGCGAGTCCACCGGCGGCGTCAAGGGCAAGCGCCCGAGCAAAAAAGACAAACTGCGCGCCGCCGCAGCACTGACAGACCCCGGCCAGAACAGCTGAGGCCGCTGGGTTCGTAGCAGATCAGTTGCTGACCTGGCCGTCCGGGCCCGGGCTGCGGACCTTAGAATCTAGTGCTTTCCTCCGCCCGGCTTTAACCTACCCGATCTGTCATCCCTTGAACGCTACCGACACCTCTTTGCTGCCCTCCGGCGACGAATCCGAACACGCTGATGAGCCGACCCGGCTGCAATAGCCACGCCTGTGGCGCGCTGACGGCTGGACCGCGAAGGTGCTCAAAAACGAAGACGACGACGGCTGGGCGGTGGCCATGATCAAGGATGGCGAGCCCGAACCTGCGCTGATCGGCCCCTGGACCATGGGCCGTGACAAAAAGAACCCCAAACCGCTGGACGGCCCGGCTTTCAGCACGCTGGTCAAAACCGCCTCGGAGTTTGTGCGCCGGCATGAGCAACAACTGCACGCCGAGCTGCACCAGCACATCGAGGTCAGCGCCGCCGCCGGGCGGGTGGCCGTCTCCCTGGACATCGTGCCCGACGAAGACAACCCGTATGCCACGCTCAGCGCCCACAACGAGGCCGGTGAACTGCTGGCCGAAGTGCGCGTGGCGGCTTCTTTCAAGCTCAACCGCGCCAGCGCGATGGCCTGGGCTGACAGTCGGTTCAAGAAACCGGCTTGAC
>CAXNEG010000011.1:0-15427 GCA_964201305.1 Polaromonas sp. | reverse complement strand
TGAAATGCTCTGAGGCGCATTGATCATGGCTTCAGGTTGCACGGTTGAGTTCACAGCGGGCAAGCCACCCGGCTGATAGCCCTTGTCGCCCGGCTTCATGCCCCAGCCAGAAGTGATGCCCAGTTTTTCGCGCAACATGTCCAGCTTGTCTTGCATGGCTTGCAGGTCATCAGGCATGCTGGCTTCAGATATCAAGTTCAGCAACTGAGACTCAGTGGCTTGGTTGACTTTGAAAAACCTGACCACTCGGCGCTCGTTCCCGCCAGGGTTCACGCAGACGGCAAATTCAAAGACGCCTTCTTTTTTGCCCTCAGCCACTGTGTTGAGCACAAACTGGTCATCAACCTGCACGATGGTTTGGCTTGACTTGGCGTTGGCCTGCAAGATCTTTTTCAGCATCTGCGTTTTGGCTTCCTTGTGCTCTTTGATGCTTTTGACAGATTCCTCTTCCTCTTTGGTGGCCGTGATCTTGCTGATACCGCCGCGCTCCTTGATGTAGTTGGGCAGTTCTTGGGCGGTGAGGTTTTCGTCATGCGCCACTTGCAACACTGTTGAGTACGAGTAGGCGGTTTGGCGATCCGTAGGAAGGATGAACCGCAAAACGGTGGTGAGCCATGGGGTGTTGATCTGCGTCTTGATCTCGTGCTCTTCTTCCAAGCGCTCACGCATGCGCTGCAGGATGTGGTCGCGCAGTGGGGACTCGTTGATCTGCAGGGCGTAGCTGTAAATTGCTCCCAAGAGGGCATACAGCTCCTTGGTTCCCCGGACCACATAGGTTTCCACATACTGGTCGTTCATCTTGGCCAGGTTCTGGGCCTGCCCTAAAACCATGTCCACCTGAATTTCATTGGCGCTCTTGTCGCTGGGGCGGCGACTGTCTGAACCCCCTAGAGCGCGGTTGATCAGCAGACCAAAAGCCAATTCGTCTACGGGGGACACAGCTGGGGCAGGGCCGGGCGACACCCCATTAAAGCCAGGGGGACTTGGCTGGACCGAATCTTGGTTCATAAAAACTCCTGTAAAAAATAACCATTTGGGACCGTCGGCCAGGATGGACACGACAAGCGCAGGTTAGTTTTCTGGTGGCGGAGTTTTTTCACTTTTTCGATGGGGCACGAAAAAATGAAAGTTCAAAGGCGGGACTGGTGTAGGCAAAATAGCTTGATTCCCTTGATCGCTGCCGGGCGATTGAGGTCTGAAATTACCGAGCCATTCATCTACGGCACCTACCTAGAGCTTTGGTGGCGCTGTCTTAAATGTTCCAAGGAGTTCACTCAAAGTTGCCGTACTGGCATCTTTGCATCCAAGGGCTCTTACACAACGTTTTGCATGTTCGGCGCTGTGGAGGACATGACTTTCCAGGACTGGTGGATGGCCAAGGGTCACGAATACTTCAGCCAGAGCATTACCACCTTGCAGGTCACGCTGTTCGTAAAGCGCAAGCACATTGATGCGTTTGAAATCACCGTAGATGCATTTCAAGACGTATCCAACCAGTTGGCCGGCAAGGAGTTTGGTTTTTGGCTGAACCAGATCTGCCTTCTTAACGCTAGGGAAGGCCTCTTGTCGCAGGCTCCCCTGTCTTGGCCAATTTTTAGTAGCCGGATTTCCTACGATGCAATTTCACAGCTGCTGAGCATCATGGAAATCCATGAGCAAATCATCCGCAACGCACCCCAAACCAAGCTGTGGCAAATTGGTGAGCAGCTCAGACTGAATCCGCAAGCCATGCCTCGGCTTGGAGACTTCCCAGTCGACACTGCTGACAAGCACAAGGCCATGGGCCAGACTGTCAGCAGCTACTTGCGCAAGGGCAGGGGACTGGTGGCTAACGCTTCCAATGGGATGTTCCCGAAATACGGTGCATAGGTATTTGTGAGCTGCATCCTGCGCCTGGCTTAACTGCTACCCACGATCGTTGAAGCCATCTTGGACGTGAAGTACCCGGGGCACCTGACGGTGAAGGATTTGATGCAGCCGTTCCCCATGGATTGGAAGCGGCAGGCTGAATATTTTTAGTTCGAAGTAACTCACTTGCCTAAGCAGAATCAATTGCGGTTCGGCATCTAGACCGCACCAAACGATAGCGTTTTTGCTGCCTCTAAAGACAGGCCACAGCATTACTTGTGGCAGGCCCTGAGGAGGGTCTGGCCATGGCAATTCGCATGGGAATGGATGTGCTTTTTTTGTTGCGCAATGATGAAGGCCTGATGGAGCTAGTGACGGGTCGCTTTAGCAGATGTACATACCGTTCAAACCTTGCAAGCCACAAAAAAATACCCAGGTGGCAAAACCTTAATAAAGTGTCTTTGAATTCGGTGCCAGCTGGTATCAAGAGATCCCCTCAGCTCAATTGCACTAATTCGATAAACAGCAAAGTCGTTTTACAAAGAACTATTGATGCATATCAAGTCAGGTACATGCGCCGTGGCTGACACTTGATAGTAACAACAGGAGAAAGCTATGTACAAGCGTATCGTGGTTCCAGTCGACGGCAGCGAGACGGCCCAAAAGGCCTTGGTGACTGCATTGCAAATGGCCCGGAAGTCAAGTGGTTGCGTGCACCTGGTTCATGTGATCGAAGGTTTGACACCAATGACCGCCGATCCCTATGGCGCGTATTCAGGGGATGTCATTGAAGTGATGCGCCAAAGTGGAAGAAAAATTTTAGACGACGCGCTGGAGCTGGCCCGGGCTGAGGGCGTGCAGGCGGACACGCAGCTGTTTGACAACTTTGGCGAACGTCTTGCCGAGGTAGTGGCTGATTCGGCTACCCGCTTTAACGCAGATCTTATGGTCGTCGGCACACATGGACGCCGGGGACTTGGCCGTGTGCTCATGGGCAGCGGTGCGGAGCAGATCATCCGTCTGTCACCGGTGCCCGTGCTGGTGCTTCGCTCCATTCAGATTAAAGAGCCTGGGCTCAGCGAACCCACATATCAGCCATAACTACTACCTAATTTCTAATCGCAAGGAAAATAACATGAAACTAATGATGGCTGTCGATGGCAGTTCTTACACCAAAAAAGCGTTGGCTTTTTTGGTCACACATGAAGGAATGTGTGGTCCGGATGATGAGCTGGTGGTGCTCAACGTACAAGCGTCTATCCCTGCGCGGGTCAAACGCATGGTGGGTGCGTCAACTGTCAACGACTACCACGCTGATGAAGCTGGTAAAGTTCTCAAGCCTATAGAACGCTTTCTTGCCAAGCACAAGATCAAGTACAAGGCGGTCTGGGTGATCGGTTCAGCTGCCGACGAAGTGCTCAATGCGACACGCCGCGAAAAAGCCCACATGATTGTGATGGGTACACGCGGCCAAGGGTTGCTGGGACGTGCTGTTATGGGCAGCGTGGCTCAGCGTGTGCTGAGCGACGCCGAAGTGCCTGTCCTGCTGGTCAAGTGAACGCGAGACCTGTTGAGTTCTTGTTCATTGCGCGTGATCCCATGGCAAACAGGTGTCGTTGCAATATTTAATGCCGCAACGCTTGAACAAGCGGTGGAAAGCGCTACCCAGAGGCTCGAGCACTTGCTAGACAGCACTTTGGGTCGTATGCACGGACGACCTCTTGGGAAAAATATCAGTTCTGAAAAGTAGGCTGCCACACTTTCTACATCGACGGCAGTGCTATTTTTCACGAAAACTGATTCGTTATAGTTCTGATATGTGTAATTGCTGACTGCACCGAGGATTCAGTCTTGCTCACGGCCAACGGACCTGTCAAGGGTGCTACAACGTCTACCCGGCTGAGATTGCGGGCTATATCAACGACTTTCCCGGCGTGGTTGAAAGCGCGCTGATTGGCATGCCCCACCCCGATTTCGGGGAGGTCGGCGTGGCTGTGTTGATCGCCAAGACGGGCGTTCAGCTCAGTGCTTAGGCTGTCTTGGCAGCGCTCAAAGCCCAGCTGGCCAACTTCAAGATACCCAAGAAATGTTTTGTACTGCCAGAGTTGCCTCGCAACACCATGGGCAAGGTACAAAAAAATCTGCTGCGAGAGCAGTACAAAAATCTATTCAGCTGACCGGGCTTGCCGACGCTGGCTTGTTAACGCAACACCAGCACCGGCACCGGCGAGTGGGTCAAGACATGCGTGGTCTCACTGCCCAGCAGCAGGCGCGAGATCCCGCGCCGGCCGTGCGAGGCCATGACGATCAGGTCGCAGCCGTGTTTGTTAACAGCCGCAATGATGGCTTCGGCGATAAGGTCTGAATGCGCCGTGATGCCCTTTGCCTGCACACCTTGGATGGCGGCGCTGGCCTTGACCGCCTCTACTGTCGCTAGCGCGTTCTCGGCCCATTGCTTTTCGATCCGGCCTATCTCAGTATTGGGGACACTAGCCCCGCCTTCAAAATAACTCACCGGATAGCGCGGCACGACTTGAAGCGCGACGATATCAGCGCCCGACAGCGCGGCCAGTGCGATACCGCTGTCGACCGCTTTTTGTGACAGTTCAGAGCCGTCTGTTGCAATCAAAATCTTTTTGTACATGGCTGTCTCCTGTTGATGTGTGCCTAAGCTTAAGCCGCTGTGCTGTTGGTCGGGTTGATCCATGTCAATGGCATCGATAAAGTCAGCGATTACGCTAGAGCGCATGCAAGTTAGCGTTGAAGAGTCTGTCGAGCTGCAGGGCCTTAGTGTTTGGGATGATGTCCAGGAGTGGTCGCGTTTTAGCCAGATGTCGCTCACTGAAGGCACTGGGTTCAACAAGGCCGACGGGCTCTGGGAGTCGCAGTTGCTGGTCAGGGGCATGCATTGCGCCGCTTGTTCCCTCATGCTGGAGCAAGCCTTGCTCGCCAAGCCGGGGGTGTTGTCTGTCAAAGTGAGTGCGGCCAGCCAGCGCGCCAGCGTGGTTTGGTCGGCGAGCCAGACCCGGCCCTCGCAGTGGCTGGGCGCTCCGCGCGCGCTGGGTTACACATTGAACCCTGCGCTGGACACGGTAGCCTCAGACCAGGCGCGGCGCGACGCGCGGCTGGCCCTGTGGCGCTGGCTGGTGGCCGGCTTTTGCATGATGCAGGTGATGATGTACGCCTTTCCGGCTTACGTGACCGAGCCGGGTGACATCACACCTGATATTGAAAAGCTGCTGCGCTGGGCTGCCTGGGTGTTGACGCTGCCTGTGCTTTTGTTTTCTTGTCAGTCCTTTTTTGCAAACGCCTGGCGGGATCTCCGCTTGGGGGTGGTCAGCATGGACTTGCCTGTTGCGCTGGGCATTTTGATCACCTTTGCTGTCAGCTCAGCCGCCACGTTTGAGCCGGCCGGCTGGTGGAGTAGCGAGGTCTATTTCGATTCGCTCACCATGTTTGTATTTTTTCTGCTCAGCGGCCGCTGGCTGGAGCAACGTTTGCGTGCGCGTACCAGCGGCGCTTTGGACGCGCTGGTGCAGCGCCTGCCCGACAGCGTGCAGCGCCGTTTGCCTGGCGGTGAGTTTGAAATGGTGGCAGTGCGCCGTCTGGTGCCTGATGATGTGGTGCGGGTGCTGCCGGGCCAGGCTTTTCCTGCGGACGGCGAGCTCGAAAGTGGCGCAACCATAGTGGACGAGGCGCTCTTGACCGGCGAATCCCGCCCGCTGCCCAGAGCCGCGGGCGACGCTGTCTTGGCCGGCAGCTACAACTTGTCGGCCACGGTTTTACTGCGGGTGCTGCAAATCGATGAGCAGACGCGTTATGCCAGCATCGTCGGTCTGATGCGACGCGCTGCCGTTGATAAACCCCGATTGGCCATGCTGGCAGACCGTATCGCCAAGCCATTTTTATGGCTTGTGCTGCTGGCGGCTCTGCTGGCAATGGCGTACTGGTGGCCCTCAGACCCGGCCCGCGCCATCATGGCCGCTGTCGCCGTGCTGGTTGTGACCTGCCCGTGTGCCTTGTCGCTGGCCACACCCACGGCCATGCTCACCACCGCAGGCCTGCTGGCTCGCCAGGGTGTGCTGGTGCGGCGCTTGCAAGCCATCGAGAGCTTGGCAGGTGTGGACACGGTGGTGTTTGACAAAACCGGCACGCTGACCGAAGCATGCATGGGGCTGCGCCAGGCGCTCACGCGTGATGGTTTGTCCCCTGAGGCAGCGCTGACTTTGGCTGCAGCCTTGGCCAAGGACTCCTTGCATCCTGTTTCCCGCGCGCTTTGCCGGGCTGCGCAGGTGCAATCTGGGCCTGTGCTGAGTGTCACGCCTTGTGTGTCGGGCGTGTCTGAGCAAGCAGGCAAAGGCATGAGCGCTTTGTTACTGGCGCCTCTCATGAGCGCATGTACTGGCCCGATTCGTTTGGGCTCAGCCCTTTACTGCGGCATCCACAATGTGCCTGAAAGTGAGCAGTTGCAGGTATTTCTGGCAGACAGTGCCGGCTGGCTGGCGAGCTTTGAAATCGATGAAGTGCTCAGGCCGAAGGCGGCGCAGGCTGTGGGGCAACTCCAGGCGGCCGGGCTCGAGGTTCAAATGCTATCGGGTGACCGCAGTGCGGCGGCCCGGCGTGTGGCCCGGGCTTTGGGTATTGAGCAGGTGCAAGGAGACTGCACCCCGGAAAGCAAATTGGCCTGGCTGCAAACTTTGCAGCGCCAGGGTCGCAGAGTGCTGATGGTGGGCGATGGCCTGAACGATGCCCCGGTACTCGCGCTGGCCGATGTGTCGGTGGCAATCGGGCAAGCGGTGCCCATGGCGCAGGCACAGTCTGACTTCATCATCCCGGGCGGCCAGTTGAGCCGGCTGGCCCATATGCCCGACCAGGCTAGGCGCACTTTGCATATCGTGCGGCAAAACTTAGTTTGGGCAGGCGCTTACAACCTGGTTTGTGTGCCCTTGGCCATTGCCTCTTATTTGCCGGCCTGGCTGGCGGGTTTGGGTATGGCGCTCAGCTCATTGCTGGTGATGGCCAATGCCGCACGATTGACGCGTGCACAAGAAAGCGGCTGATGGACATTCTTTTTCTTTTGGTGCCGGTGTCGGTGTTGTTAGCCTTGGGCGTGGTCGGACTGCTGGCATGGTCGGTCTGGTCGGGCCAGTTCGAAGATGTTGAAAGCGAGGGACAACGTATCTTTCAGGAGTCTGACAGGGGCAGCCTGAGCGCCACCCAAAAACCTGAAGACTAATATTTTTTTACTTCAGTCAAGCGCAGTGATTTGATCCAAATCAAGTTCTGAATTGGGATGGCACGGGAGAATTCTTCTTAACTTAGGTTACAGAAGGTTCGACATGAGTGCAGTACTAAACAGTGCATCGGCTTTAGCAGGACAGAGTCCGTGGGCGGCGTCTCGGGCCACGGTCTACAACGACAAGATTGTTCGCCAGTTTTCCGTGGCGGCCGTGGTCTGGGGTGTTGTGAGCATGCTGGTGGGTGTGTTCATCGCCGCACAGATGACCTGGCCGGAGCTCAATTTCGGTATCCCATGGCTGTCATTCGGTCGTTTGCGGCCATTGCACACCAACGCCGCCATCTTCGCATTTGGCGGTTGCTCGCTGTTTGCCACCAGCTACTGGGTGGTGCAGCGCACTTGTCAGACGCGCATCATTTCAGACAAGCTCGCGGCTTTTCATTTTTGGGGCTGGCAGTTGGTTATCTTGGCGGCCGCTATTTCACTGCCGTTGGGCTACACACGCGGTAAGGAATACGCCGAGTTGGAGTGGCCGATCTCCATCCTGATCGCTGTGACTTGGGTGGCCTATGCAGTGGTGTTTTTCGGCACTATCGGCATTCGCAAGGTACGCCATATTTATGTGGCTAATTGGTTTTACGGCTCTTTCATCATCGCGGTGGCTTTGCTGCACATCGTCAATGCGGCGGTGATGCCCGCTGGGATCATGAAGTCGTATTCGGTTTATGCCGGTGTGCAAGACGCTATGGTTCAGTGGTGGTATGGCCATAACGCGGTGGGCTTTTTCCTAACGGCCGGATTTCTCGGCATCGTTTACTACTTCATCCCTAAGCAGGCAGAGCGGCCGGTTTACTCATACCGCCTGTCTATCGTTCACTTTTGGGCGCTGATCTTTACCTACATGTGGGCCGGCCCGCACCATTTGCATTTCACGGCCTTGCCGGACTGGACGCAATCGCTGGGCATGGTGTTCTCGCTGATTCTGCTGGCACCCAGTTGGGGCGGAATGATCAACGGCGTGATGACGCTGTCTGGCGCCTGGCACAAACTGCGCGACGACCCAATTCTCCGTTTCATGATTGTGGCCTTGTCGTTTTACGGAATAGCGACCTTCGAAGGTCCCATGATGTCCATCAAGACAGTGAACTCACTTTCGCATTACACCGACTGGAACATTGCACACGTGCATGGTGGAACGCTCGGCTGGGTCGGATTTATATCGATGGGCGCGATGTACTACCTGATCCCGCGCCTGTTTGGGCAGAAAAAAATGCACAGTCTTAAAGCCATTGAAATTCATTTCTGGGTGGCCACCATTGGCATTGTTTTTTACATCGCCGCGATGTGGATCGCCGGCGTCATGCAGGGCCTGATGTGGCGCTCGATCAACCCTGACGGCTCGCTCACCTATACCTTTGTTGAAAGTGTCAAGGCCACGTTCCCGTTTTACCTGGTGCGTTTTTGCGGTGGCCTCTTGTACTTCATCGGTATGTTGATCATGGCCTGGAACGTGGTGATGACAGCCACGGCCGGCAAGCCTGTTGACGCTGTTATCCCTTCGACTTTGGCCCACGCTTGAAAGAAATACGCCATGTCTCTTTCACATGAAAAAATTGAAACCAACAATTGGCTAATGATCGTTTTGATCCTGCTGGTGGTAGCCGTCGGTGGTTTGGTAGAAATTGTTCCGCTCTTCTTTCAAAAATCCACCACGCAGCCAATTGCCGGCCTGGTGCCGAACACAGCTTTGCAGGTGGCGGGGCGTGATATTTATGTCCGGGAAGGTTGCTACAACTGCCACTCGCAGATGATCCGGCCTCTGGTGGCAGAAACATTACGCTATGGTCACTACTCGGTGGCTGGTGAATTTGTCTACGACCACCCCTTTCAATGGGGCAGCAAACGCACCGGGCCCGATCTGCACCGGGTGGGCGGTAAGTACAGTGATGAATGGCAACGCCTGCACCTGACCAACCCGCGTGATCTCGTGACCGAATCCATCATGCCGGCTTACCCATGGCTTGAAACAACACCCGCTGACGAGGCCACCATCCAAAACCACATGAAGGCCCTGCGTGTGGTTGGTGTGCCTTACACCGATGTAGAAATTGCGGCCGCACCGGCCGCGCTCAAAGGCAAAACAGAGCTTGATGCCTTGGTTGCCTACCTGCAAGGCTTGGGCCTGGCGCTGAAGTAAGTAGCAGGCCATGATGAACATCGAGATCAATGTGCTGCGGAGCATCGTGACCGTTGCTGCTTTCACAGGCTTTGTCGCCATCCTGGTTTGGGCTTATCTGCCGGCCAGAAAAAAACAATTTGATGAAGCGGCACAGCTGCCCTTCAAGTCTGAATAGGAGCAGGGTCTATGAGTGATTTTATTAACGGTTTCTGGCCCTGGTATGTGGGCACTATCAGCATCGTATCGATTCTCGCTTGCGCCTTGCTGCTGTGGATAGCAGGCAAAACAAAAGTGCCTTTGCACGCCGGTGCAGACCATGACAACACCACTGGTCATGTTTGGGACGAAAACCTCAGTGAGCTCAACAACCCGCTGCCGCGTTGGTGGATGTGGCTGTTCATTCTCACGGTGATTTTCGGTCTGGCTTATCTGGTGATCTTTCCGGGACTGGGCAGCTTTCAGGGCACGGCGAAATGGTCTACCCAGGCCGAACACAAGGACGACATGACGCGAATGGAGGCGCAGGTGGCGCCCCTGTATGCTGAGTTTGCGACCATGTCGGTGGAGTCTTTGGCGCGTGACCCGCGGGCGCTGGCCATCGGCGAGAGGCAGTTCATGAACACCTGCGCACAGTGTCACGGCTCTGACGGCCGTGGCAGCAAGTCTTATCCCAACCTCACCAATGCCGACTCCGCTTGGCTGGGTGCACGTGGTGCAGCGCACATTGTTCAGACGGTAACTAACGGCCGAACCGGCATGATGCCGCCGATGGCAGCGGCCCTGCCGGGGGAGACTGACATCACAGACGTGGCGCATTACGTGCTTTCTTTATCTGGTAGCCCTTTCAATGAAGTCAAGGCCTTCAGCGGCAAGCAGAAGTTTGCGGTCTGTGCGGCTTGTCACGGCATGGATGGTAAGGGAAACAAAACCCTGGGTGCGCCTAACTTGACGGACAACTACTGGCTGCACGGCTGGGGAGAGGCGGCGATTGTCAGCATGATCAAAAACGGCAAAACCAACGTGATGCCCGGGCAGGCGCCCAAGCTCAGCGCAGACCAGATTCATGTGGTGGCGGCTTATGTGTTGAGCATCGGAGGTTTGCCAACCATGGGCGCTGCTCCGGCAAGCAAGTGATGCCCCCGGACGCTTCTGCAGCGTCTGGCCAGGCGCGGGTGATTCCGATTGTGGCTGTGCGGCCGGAGCCTGATGGCGCGGAGGGCGACTCCAGTGAGGTGGCGTCGCTGTACCAGGCGGACACAAAAATTTATGCACGCGCCGTCTCCGGCTTGTTCAGTCGCTGGCGGTGGAGCCTGGTGTGGTTGACCCAACTGCTTTTTTACGGCTTGCCTTGGCTGAGCCTGAACGACCGGCAGGCGGTGCTGTTTGAGCTGACGACGCGGCGCTTTTATATCTTTAACTTGGTGCTCTACCCCCAGGACCTGATTTATCTGACGGGCTTGCTGGTCGTCAGTGCTTTGTCGCTTTTTTTGTTCACGGCAGTGGCTGGTCGCCTGTGGTGCGGCTACGCATGCCCCCAGACGGTTTACACCGAAATATTCATGTGGGTCGAGCGCCGGATTGAGGGTGACCGAGCATCCCGCATACGTTTGGATAAATCGCCATGGAGCGCTGCCAAATTCTCCCGCAAAGCGGCCAAACACGCAGTCTGGATTGCCATTGGCTTGTGGACTGGCTTTACTTTCGTTTCTTACTTCACACCGATACGAGTGCTGGCGCAGGAAGTGCAAAGCCTGACTTTGGGTCCCTGGGAATTATTCTGGATTTTTTTTTACGGCTTTGCCACTTACGGCAATGCGGGTTGGATGCGTGAGCAGGTGTGCAAGTACATGTGCCCTTATGCGCGCTTTCAGAGCGCCATGTTTGACCGCGATACGCTGATCGTTACTTATGACCAGGTGCGCGGTGAGGGCCGTGGCGTGCGTCCACGCAGCGACTCCCTGGCGCAGTACCAGGCCAAAGGGCTGGGTGACTGCATTGACTGCGAACTGTGCGTTCAGGTGTGTCCGACCGGTATTGACATTCGCAAGGGCTTGCAATACGAATGCATCAGCTGCTCGGCCTGCATTGATGTTTGCAACTCGGTGATGGACAAGATGCATTACCCGCGTGGCTTGATACGTTACAGCACGCCCAACGGCATGCGCTTGAAGTTGACGACGGCAGCCATGGTGCGCCGCGTCTTGCGCCCGCGCGTGCTGGTGTACACCGCAGTGCTGCTGACGGTCAGCGTGGCTTTGCTGCTTAGCCTGGTCATGCGAACCCCTTTCAAAGTTGATGTGGTGCGTGACCGTGGTGCCATGGCCCGCATGGTCGGTCAGGGGCAGATTGAAAATGTGTACCGCTTGCAGATCATGAACGCCACCGAAAAGCCCCAGCAATACGATTTGAGCGTCAGCGTCAGCGGCCTGCCTGATGCGCACCTGGTGAGTCCGAGTTCGGTGCTTGTGGAGGCTGCGGCCTCGCGCTGGGTGGCGTTGCGGGTGCAAGCCTCGGGCGGAGCGGCCAGCTCAGGTTCACATCCGATGATTTTCCTGATCACTGGCTCAGGCGGGCAGGGCGTGTTGGCAGAAAAATCTTCTTTTCTGGTGCCGCGGTGAAGTGCCATCCCGGTTAACAACGGACTGTTACTAAAAGGAATGCGATGACTCAAGCTAACAAACTTTCTTTTGCAAATCAAGCCGGCGTGACTGTCGATGCGCTGGCCGCTGCGCAGCGCCCCTGGTGGAAAGAGCCCTACGTCTGGATGGTGATTTCCGGACCCTTGTCGGCTGTGATGGCATGCCTTGTGACGGCGGTGTACATACTCCAAGGCCCCGACGCTTTGGTGGCTGAAGACCAATTCGTTCAAGGCCGGCACATCGCTCTGGAGCTCAAATCGGCTTCGCCTGCCATGCAACCGGCAAATACCGCTAGAAACCACAGCGCCACCGGAGTTAAAAGCGATGCGAAACCCTGAACCTCTGGTTGACCCGCCGGCCGAATTGGCGGCAGAGTCTGTGGTGCTGCGTCATGCGGCAATGATCATGTGGCCGGCATTCATGGCTGCCTGCTTGCTTGAAGCGCTGGTGTTTGCCTTGATTGATCCGAGTGAAGTCCACTGGCCCGGGCAGATGGCGGAGTCCTCGCGGCAGAGCGTTTATTCGGTCGCCTTCTTTTTATTTTGGATCATCTGCATGGCTTGCAGCGCTTTGGTGTTGTGGCTAGCCAAGAGCGAGCGCAGCATCAACGACCAGATGCTCACTGACAGATCTGAGGATTGACAATTTTCTTGAGGGCATCCGCATCACAGATGTGGATGTGACGCTGCTTGACCTCAACCATGCCGTCGTCCGCGAATTTGGAGAAAGTGCGACTCACGGTTTCGAGCTTCATACCCAGATAGCTGCCGATTTCTTCGCGGGTCATGCGCAAAATTAACTCAGTCTTTGAAAATCCGCGAGCCTGCAGACGCTGGACCAGGTTAAGCAAAAAGGCCGCCAGGCGTTCTTCGGCACGCATGCTGCCTAGGAGCAGCATAACTCCGTGTTCACGCACAATTTCCCGGCTCATGATTTTGTGCACATGCCGCTGAAGTGAGTTGATTTCCCGGGAGATCTCCTCGATCCGGTCAAAGGGTAAGACGCAGACCTCGGCATCTTCAAGTGCAATGGCGTCGCAGGTGTGCAGTTCATTCACGATGCCGTCCAGCCCGATGATTTCGCCGGCCATTTGAAAGCCGGTGACCTGGTCCCGACCGTCTTCGGTGTTGACGGTGGTTTTGAAAAACCCCGTGCGTATGGCATACAAAGAGGTGAATTTCTCACCGTTGTGGAACAGTGATGCCCCCCGTTTGACAGTTCGCCTAACGGCCACCAGTTCATCGACGCGCCGTAGCTCTTGCTCGCTCAATCCCATGGGCATGCAAAGTTCGCGCAAGTTGCAATTTGAACAGGCGACTTTGATGGATTCTTTGTTCATTTTTTACTTTCAATGACGCCAGCGTCACAGTTTCAAAAAATCAATGGTTCAAGTCGGCAATCATTCCGGTCCACGAGCCGGTTTGATGCGTGGCCTTGATTGATCCACGTCAATGCAGGCGATCTGTCGCAGGTGCACATTAACCTTCATTGTCAGTGATTTCAAGGATTGCGCCATGAGCCCCGTTTCAACTGAACTTTTACGAAGGTTTGACCTGACTGGTCCACGCTACACCTCGTACCCCACGGCGGACCGTTTTGTTGAAGCATTTACCGAAGTAGATTACATCCAGGCCTTGAGCCAGCGACGTACCGGCGCGGCTTCGCTGAACTTGCCGCTGTCGCTCTATGTACACATTCCGTTTTGCGAATCACTGTGCTATTACTGTGCCTGCAACAAGATTGTGACCAAGCACCACAGCAAGGCAGAAGCTTATCTGCACTACCTCGGCAAAGAGGTTGATCTGCACATTCAGCATCTCGGCCTGGGCCAGCCTGTCAGCCAGCTGCACCTGGGCGGCGGCACACCCACATTTATGTCAGACGATGAACTGCGCAGCCTGATGAAAATGCTGAGGTGGAATTTCAATCTGGCCAGTGGCGGTGAGTACGCCATCGAGGTGGATCCGCGCACAGTGGATGCGTCTCGCCTGAAGGTGCTGGCTGAGTTGGGCTTCAACCGATTGAGTTTGGGTGTGCAGGATTTTGATCCGGCGGTGCAAAAAGCGGTGCACCGTGTGCAGCCTGCCGAACAAATTTTTGCCTTGATGGAGGCCGCGCGCCGCTTGAATTTTCAGTCGGTGAATGTGGATTTGATCTACGGTTTGCCTTTGCAGACGCCGGAGTCATTTGACCGGACCTTGGCACAAGTTGCTGCGCTGCGGCCTGACCGCGTGGCGCTGTATGCCTATGCCCATTTGCCGGCCCGCTTCAAGCCTCAACGTCGTATCAACTCGGTTGATTTGCCTTCAGGCGCGGGCAAGGTGGCCATGCTGTCGCGCTCTTTGGCTGCTTTTGAAGCGGCCGGTTACGTGTATATCGGCATGGACCACTTTGCCTTGCCAGGTGACGCCTTGGCCGTGGCCAAGCGCCAAGGGCGTTTGCATCGTAATTTTCAGGGCTACAGCACGCAGCCGGACTGTGACCTGGTGGCTCTCGGGGTGTCTGCGATTGGCCGCATCGGTGCGACTTACAGCCAAAATGCCAAAACGATAGAAGAGTATTACGACCGCTTGGACCAGGGCCGACTGCCCGTGGTGCGAGGTTTTGCGTCTTCGCGCGACGATCTGGTGCGCCGTACCGTCATCATGGCCTTGATGTGCCAGGGGGTGGTTCAGTATGAGTCCATTGAGTTGGCATTTCTGATCGATTTCAAAACTTATTTCGCTAAGGAACTGGAGGCTTTACAGGGACTGGTCGAGCAGGGTCTGGTGGTGGTCAATGGTCACAGCTTTGAAGTGACGGCCCAAGGTTGGTTTTTTGTGCGCGCAGTGGCCATGGTGTTTGACCGCTATTTGCAGGCGGACCGCGCACGTTCGCAGTTCTCCAAAATCCTTTGATGTCTTCCAGCCTGCTTGCCACCGCTTTGCTCATGGGTTTGGCGGGCGGGCCGCATTGTGTGGCCATGTGCGGCGCCGCTTGCGCGTCCATAGGCAGCGCCAAACCGGGCCAGGTCACGGATACGCGGACTTTGTGGCTTTTTCAGCTGGGCCGGCTGGCAGGTTATGCCGCGCTGGGCGCTTTGGCGGCTGCATCCATGCAGGGCCTGGGCTGGCTCAGTGTGCAGTCTGCCGCGCTGCGACCGGTCTGGAGCTTGTTGCATGTGGCGGCTGCCCTGCTGGGCTTGATTCTGCTGGTGCAAGGTCGCCAGCCGCTTTGGCTGGAGTTGGGCGCGCGCAGGGTGTGGACACGCATCCGCGGCTACTTCAAGGACACCGGCCGGATGGCCGGTGTGACCGCCCCCTTGGCACTGGGCACGGCCTGGGCCTTGCTGCCTTGCGGCTTGCTGTATTCAGCTTTGCTCGTGGCCGCTCTGAGCGCTGATGCGGCGCAGGGTGCCGGCGTGATGGCGCTGTTTGCCCTGGGCAGTGGCTTGAGCCTGATGGCCGGCCCCTGGCTTTGGCTGCGCCTTCGCGGCCCGGGCTCCGGCCAATGGGCGGTCCGTCTGGCTGGCGGCGCTTTACT
>CAXNEG010000010.1:0-16276 GCA_964201305.1 Polaromonas sp. | reverse complement strand
CCGGGTATCGCCGCCTGCGGCAGCATGGCCCGGCGCGCAGCGATATAGCCGCACAAAACCAGCACAAAAAACGGAAAGGTGACCAAAAGAATACTCAGCACAGCGCGTATTGTGACCCGCTTGGCAAAGGGCACCGGCGACTGGCTATGATGACCGCCGTGCAACCCTGAATAAGGGTCGCTTTTTCAGGCTCTGCCTGCGGCCGCCCGTCGCTTGAACGCCCCTCTTTTTCTCACACCCATGTCGTCTCCCCCGCCTTCAGCCGCACTGGCTGGCCTGAACCCGGCCCAGCAGGAGGCCGTCAACTACATGCAGGGTCCTTGCCTGGTATTGGCCGGCGCAGGCTCGGGCAAGACGCGCGTGATCACGCACAAAATAGGCCGGCTGATTCAAGCCGGTCTGAAGCCCGAGCAGATCGCCGCCATCACCTTCACCAACAAGGCTGCTGCCGAAATGCGCGAGCGCGCCAAGACCCTGATAGGCAAAAGCGCGCGCGGCGTGCTGATCTGCACCTTCCATGCGCTGGGCGTGCGCATGCTGCGCCAAGACGGCGGCGAGTTGGGCCTAAAACCGCAGTTCAGCATTTTGGACAGCGACGATGTCACCAGCATCATCAAGGACGCCGGCGGCAGCACAGACGCTGCGACCGCGCGCCAATGGCAGTGGCGCATCAGCGCCTGGAAAAACAGCGGGCTCAATGCCGCCCAGGCCGCAGCCCAAGCCGACACCGATGAAGACCGGACACTGGCGCGCGTCATGGCGCGCTACGAAGAGCGGCTGACGGCCTACCAGAGCGTGGACTTTGACGACCTGATCGGACTGCCGCTCAAGCTGCTGCAAGAGCATGCTGCGGTACGCGACAAATGGCAGGCAGCCCTGGGTCATGTGCTTGTGGACGAATACCAGGACACCAACGCCACGCAGTACGAGCTGCTCAAGTTGCTGGTGGGTGCGCGCGGGGGCTTCACGGCGGTGGGCGACGACGACCAGTCGATCTACGGCTGGCGCGGCGCCACGCTGGACAACCTCAAGCGCCTGCCGGTCGATTACCCGACGCTCAAGGTCGTCAAGCTCGAGCAAAACTACCGCTCGACCAGCGCCATCTTGCGCGCCGCCAACAACGTCATCGGCCCCAACCCCAAGCTCTACCCAAAGACGCTGTTCAGCGAGCTTGGCGAGGGCGAAGCAGTGCGCGTGATCGATTGCGATGGCGAAGAACACGAAGCCGACCGCGTGGTCGCACGCATCCAGAGCCTGCGCGTTGGTGGCGAGTTGCTGGCCGTGGGCAGCCAGTACAAAGAATGGAAAGACTTCAGCGTGCTGTACCGCGCCAACCACCAGGCCAAGGTGTTTGAAAAGGCTTTTCGGCGTGCGCAGATTCCGTACAAGGTCTCGGGCGGGCAGAGCTTTTTTGACCGCGCTGAGATCAAAGACTTGTGCAGTTGGCTGCGCCTGCTCAGCAACAACGACGATGACCCGGCTTTCATGCGCGCTGTCACCACGCCCAAGCGCGGTATCGGTCACACCACTTTGCAGGCGCTGGGCAACTTTGCGAGTTTGTACAAGCTCAGCCTGTTTGAGTCGCTGTTCAGCCATTCGCTGGGCACGGTGCTGCCGGCCAAGGCGGTGGGCTCGCTGCACGAGTTTGGCCGCTATCTCAACGAGCTGGAGTACCGCGCCAAAAACACCGTGGGTGCTGAAGACGCCCGCGTGTTTCTGACCGACTGGCTGAAAGACATTGACTACGAGAAGCATTTGTACGACGCCGAGGACAGCGAGACGGCGGCCGCTGCGCGTTGGAGCAATGTGATGGATTTTTGCGACTGGATGGCGCAGCGCTGTGGCGGTCAGATCGAAGACGCAGCCGGCACCACCATGGAAAAAGAGCGCAAAAACATGCTCGAGGTGATACAGAACATCGCGCTGCTGTCCACCATCAGCGAGCGAGAGGGCGAGCAAAACGTGGTGACGCTGTCCACCTTGCACGCCGCCAAAGGGCTGGAGTGGCCGCATGTGATGCTGGTCAGCTGCGTCGAGGGGCTGCTTCCCTTCAAGCTGGACGAAGAAAACGAACTGGGCACCAACGCTGAGAGCATTGCGCTGCGCTTGCAGGAAGAACGCCGGCTGATGTACGTGGGCATCACGCGCGCGCAGCGCACGCTGGCCGTGAGCTGGTTGCGCCGCCGCAAAAAAGGCCGCGACATGATTGCCGGCACCATCAGCCGTTTTGTCGGTGAGATGAGCTTGGACAAGACCACCCTCAAAGAAGACCCGCTGGAAAAACTGCGCGCTCTGCGCGCCGAGTTTGCACAGCGCGCCGCCGATGGCGCGGCGGCCAAAGCGCTGGCCGAATCCAAAGCCGGATTTTGATGCGCCCATGAGCACGCAGCGCATGCAAAGTTCACTTTTTTTCAATGCAGCTGCCCGCTGGGTTCTGGGCGCGGCAATGGCGCTGCCGCTGGCTGTCGCGCAAGCCCAGCAAGCCAATCGGCCGCCTGCGGCCGGAGCTGCTGCGGCACCAGCGGCGCCCTGCCCCGCTGCCAAGCAGGTGCTGGCGCCGCAGCTGTACGGTCAGTGGCTGGCGGTATTTAACAAGCCCCCGCGTGGCTTGCCGGTGCAAGCCCTGGTACTGCTGGAAAAGCACGCTGAGTTCAGCGACAGCCTGGCGGGCATGGTGCAGCGCGACCTGCGCAGCGCGCCCGGCGGCAGGGTGGCGGGCCACGCCAGCCGCGCCCAGCTGGCCGGCGACATTGAAGCCGGCACGCTGCTGCTGGACGAGTCTTCCAATGGCACCAACCTGACGGCCAGCTGGGACGGCCAGATCGTCGAAGGCAGTTGCGGCCGCACTGTCAAGGGCCTGTGGAAAGACCTCAGCAACGATGCCCTGCCCGATGCGCCGGACGTACCTTTTGAGTTGACCCGGCAAACCGGCTGGTAAGTTGCTGGTGCGCAACCCGTGTTGCGTCATTTTTTTGTCATCACAATGACCGCGAGCTGACTTAATAGCACCGCAGAATCTGCGCGATGCCATCAGGTTTTTATCTCATACTTGCGGCTCAGTTTTTTTCTGCACTGGCTGACAACGGCTTGCTGATTGTCACGATTGCCCTGTTGTCGGAGCAAGGTCTGCCTGTGTGGTGGGCACCGCTGTTGAAGTTTGTTTTCACGGTGTCATACGTGGTGCTGGCCCCGTTTGTCGGCCCGCTGGCCGATGCCTTTCCTAAAGCGCGCCTGATGGCGTGGATGAACGGCGTCAAAATTGTGGGCGTGTGCGCCTTGTTGCTGGGTTTGAACCCGCTGGTGGCTTTTGCCATTGCCGGTTTGGGTGCGGCCGCTTATGCACCGGCCAAGTACGGGCTGATCACTGAAATTGTCGGCCCCGATCATCTGGTCAAGGCCAACGGCTGGCTGGAAACCTCCATCGTCTGCGCCGCCTTGTTGGGCGCCGTGCTCGGCGGGGTCTTGGTCAATACCAGCGTCATGTCCGGCTTGGGCAGCCTGCCTTTGTTAGATACGCTGGTTTTGCACTCTGCGCTGTACCCTTCACTGGTGGCGCTGCTTCTGATCTACGGGCTGGCCAGCGTGCTGAACCTGGGCATACCGCACAGCGGTGTCAACTACCCGGCCAGCACGCTGAACCCCGCAGAGTTGATGAAAGATTTCTGGCGCGCCAACCGTTTGCTGTGGCGGGACGCAGAAGGCGGTTTGTCCTTGGCCGTCACCACGATTTTCTGGGGCCTGGGTGCAACGCTGCAATTTGTGGTGTTGAAGTGGTCGGCTGACGTGCTGGGCTTGCCGCTGGAGCACGCCGCCTACTTGCAAGCGGCTGTGGCCGTCGGCGTGGTAGCGGGCGCTGGGATTGCAGGCCGCTGGATTGCGCTGCGAAACGCTAAGCGGGTTTTACCGGCGGGTGTGCTGATGGGCTTGCTCATCATGGCCAGCGCCCATGCAACGCAGCTCAGCACCGCCCTGGTCGTACTGTCGGTCATGGGTGCGGTGGGCGGTATTTTGGTGGTTCCACTCAATGCGCTGCTGCAACACCGGGGCTTTGTACTGTTAACTGCCGGCAGGTCGATTGCCGTTCAGGGCTTCAATGAAAACCTGAGCGTTTTGTGCATGCTGGGGATTTATGCAGGCCTGGTGGCTGCCGATTTTTCCATCATCAGCTTGATGACCCTGTATGGTTTGTGCACGGCTGTTGCGCTGGGTCTGCTGATCAGACGCGCGAGACCTTGAGCGGTGTGCCGCTTGGAGGGGTGCCGTTGTGCGCGATGAGTCGGTTTGCATCAATCACTTCTTGCAGCTCGTTTTCGAATTTTTCAACAATGCAAGCCCAGTCCAGCCCTAGCGCTGTCTGACGCGCAGCTGCAGCCATGCTTTTGAGTTGCACCGTCTGCGCTGCTACTTCGCTCGCCGCAAAAACAAAATCTTCAGCATCGCGCATCGCCGCCAGGCGACCGTTGACACCGCTTTCGATCAGCTCTGCGGCTGCGGCGTAATTGAAAGCGACCACCGGCAGGCCACTGGCCATGGCTTCGGTGGTGACATTGCCAAACGTCTCGGTGAGGCTGGGCATCAGAAACAGGTCGGCTGAGGCATAGTGCTCGGCCAGGCTGTGGCCGCGCAACTGACCGGTGAAAATCGCTGCTGGGCACTTGAGTTTTAATTCTTGCAGCATCGGGCCGTGACCGACCAAGACCAAGCGCGCGCGCGGCTGGCGTGCTTGTATGGCTCCAAAAGCGCGCAGCAATAAATCCAGATTTTTTTCTTTGGCAAGACGCCCCACGCACAGCACGGCCAAATCTTGCGGGGCCAGACCCCATTGCTTACGCAGGGTTTGGCTGCGGTGTACCGGGTCGTAAGCAACTGTGTCGACCCCGCGGCTAACCACCTTGAGCCGTTGAAAACCAACGCTGGCCAATGAGGCACGCAAGGCTTCGGTCGGCACCATGGTGACGCCTGCAAGGTTGTGAAATTTTTTAAGATAAGCCATGATGGGCTTGTACAAAAAGCCAACGCCATAGTGCGTGCTGTAGCTTTGAAAATTAGTCCGGTAATCGGTCGAGACCGGCAGCTTCAAATACATGGCCGCGCGCAAAGCAGACCACCCTAACGGTCCCTCGGTAGCGATGTGAACAACGTCCGGCCGCTTGAGTTGCCACAGTTTTATCAAGGCACTTTTGGACGGCATGCCCATGCGCAAGTCCGGGTAGTTGGGGATCGGGAAGCCCCGCATCAAGACCTCCTGGTAGCCCGCATACATGTCGTCCTGGGTAGCGGCATCTGTACCACCTTGTCGCAACCGGATCAGCTGCACAGCGTGGTTAGCGCTGCGCAAACCATCCACCACCTTGGAGAGCGTGACGGCAACGCCGTTGACTTCGGGCGGATAAGTTTCTGATACGACCGCGATACGCAGTGACCGGTTGTTCGCCGGAAAATTGTCAACAACCAGATTTTGTGGGTATTCGAATTCCATTCACGAATCTTGCAGGCATTTCATAACGCTTTTGTGACAAGCCCTACTTTGAAATGAAACCATTGCGTCATGAAAATGTCATGCCGGCAGACTAAATTGAAAGCTCATTGCAAATCAAATTGCATTGCAGCTTGTTTTCTGAAAACTATTTGAGGTTCTTATGCCCGCAATTTTCGACCAATTGAAAACCCAGCGTTGGGATGATCACCGTTATTACCACCATAGCCGCATCAACCAGAGCCTGCACCTGGTTAGCGCCTTGAGTTTTGTAACTTCTTATGCGCTGCTGTTCGTCAACCCGGCCTGGGCTGCGCTGCTGGCCTGGACCGTTTCCATGACGAGCCGCCAAGCGGGTCACTTCTTTTTCGAGCCGCGCGGCTATGACCATGTGAACCAGGCCAGCGACGAGTACAAAGAGGAAATCAAGATCGGCTACAACATCCGCCGCAAAATTGTGCTTCTGGCCATCTGGGCGCTGGTGCCTGTGGTGCTTTGGCTTGACCCTTCACTCTTCGGTTTGATTGTTCCGGCCAACGGCTTGATGGAATTTCTCGACGATGTTGGCTTGGCCTGGCTGGCGCTGGGTGTAGCCGGCCTGCTGTTTCGGGTACTTCAATTGTGGATTCAAAAGGACCTGATGACAGGCTTGGTCTGGGCCTTGAAAATCGTGACCGACCCTTTTCACGACATCATGCTGTACTACAAGGCGCCTTTGGCATTGCTGCGCGGCGAGATGATCGACCCCATGGAACACGTGCGTCACGATTGAACTGGCCCCATAGATTTGCCGGCAGAGTCTTTAAAACTCTGCCGGCTTGCCCCTCAGCGCGGTTGGCGCAGCATCTCTCTGAAAATTCCTTTGCGTATGGTCTGGTTGCTTTGCTCGGGACCGTCCCACCAACCGGCCTCCTGCATGGCCTGCGCCGCTTGGGTAAAGCGCTTCGCCACTTCGGCAAACTCCACATCACCATAGTTCAAACTGAAAATGAGACGGCCACTGCCAACCCAGCTCAAGGCCAGACCATGCGCACGCAGGTAAAACTGCAGCATCCAGTTGTAGCGCGATGGCTTGTTGTAGAGCACCGTCCAGACCGTCGACATGTTGGCCACCCGAACCGGCAAACCCTGCTGTGCCAGCATGCTGTTGAGCTGATCGGCCCGGCCGTCCCAGCGCTCATCTATCCCCTCGTAAAGCCGGGCTATTTCAGGCGTCTGTTGCGCATCCAGAAATGCCTTCATAGCGCCCATCACATACGGATGCGCATTGAAAGTACCACGGGCAAAGCAAATGTCACCGGGCCGCTCTTCCCGGAATCGCTTCATGAAAGCCGACCTGCCGCACACAACACCGACCGGCAAGCCGCCACCCAGCGTTTTCCCATAGGTGACCATGTCGGCCTGCACGCCAAAGTAGGCTTGCGCGCCGCCAGGTGCCAGCCTGAAACCGAGAAACACCTCGTCAAAAATCAAGACGATGCCGCGTTGGGTGCAAACTTCACGCAGCTGCTTGAGCCAGGCCGTGTAGGCAGCGCGGTCATAGGCCACTTTGCGGCTGCTGTCGACCAGCGACGAGTCGCCCGGAGCCGGGGCATTGGGGTGCAGGGCCTGCAAGGGATTGACCAACACACAGGCAATGTCTTTGCGCGTTCGCAGCACATGCAAGCTGCGCTCGTCCATGTCTTTGAGTGTGTGCGTTTCACGCGGGGGCAGCGGATTGCCCGGCCCCGGTTGGACGTCTTCCCACCAGCCGTGGTACGAACCACTGAAACGCACCAGATGGCTGCGCTTGGTGTGGTAGCGGGCCAGTCGCACGGCCTGCATCACGGCTTCAGTGCCGGACATGTGAAAAGACACTTCATCCAAACCGGAGATCACTTTAAGCCGCTGCACGTTCTCGAGCACACAGGGGTGGTACGCACCAAGTACCGGGCCGAGGTCTTTGGCCGTCTGCTGACCGGCTTCGATGCTGGCCTTGTAGAAGTCGTAACCCAAAAGGTTCACGCCGTAAGAGCCGGTCAGGTCATAAAAAACGTTGTCATCGAGGTCGGTGATGGTGACGCCCTGCGAAGCTTTCAAGAAGCTTCCACTTTTGATGTGCCGGCTCAGGAAATTACTGTATTGGTAGGGCACCCGGTAGCGACCTGTGAACTGCATGTCCGAAATGATCTCCCGGGCGCTGGCAGTCATGGCGACACTTTGGGGAAAACGCGCGGCGTAGAGCGCTGCCAGTTTAAAAAACCCGTCGCGACGACGCTCCACCACCGCGCTGCTGGCGCCATCGGAGTTAAAAAACATGGTTTCGTCGTAGTTGTAACCAGGCAGCAGTCCGGCAATACGCTTGGCGATGCGCGAGTGACCGGCCAGCGAACGGTGTTTGGCGCGCGACAGTTCGAGTCTTTGTTTGGCCTTAGGCAATACCCAGGCCAGAGCGCCGAGTGCCATCAGCGGAAATGCCATGCTTTCGTCCATAAGTTCCCTTTAAATTGAAACTCAACCCTAACCAAGTTTGTTGACAGTCTTATGAAAATCAGTTTTTTTCGTCAATTTTTTCTTCAGGAAGACATTAACTTTTTACTCACCAACCGGATGCCGCGCATTTTTCTGACGCGCTGCATGGGCTGGTTAAGCCAAATCCAAAGCCCCTTGCTGGCCGGTTTGATGATTCGCGTCTGGCGCCTCTTCACCACGCTGGACCTGAGCGATGCCAAAAAACAGTCTTTTGGCAGCTTGCATGAATGCTTTACCCGGGAACTGCTGCCCGGCGCTCGCTCTATCGCCACAGATGCGGCGGTCATGTGCAGCCCTTGCGACGCCATCGTGGGCGCCCACGGCCAAGTGGTGGATGGCATGGTGATGCAAGCCAAGGGCTTTCCGTATTCGATGGCCGAGCTGTTTGGCCCCAGCCAGGACACATCTGAATTCAAGGACGGTTGTTTTGTCACCCTGCGCCTGACATCTGCCATGTACCACCGCTTTCACGCGCCGCACGACTTGCGTGTAGATCATGTGACTTACATCAGCGGCGACACCTGGAACGTCAACCCGATTGCACTGCAAAGAGTTGAGCGATTGTTTTGCCGCAATGAACGCGCGGTGTTGCGCACCCGCTTAAGTGCCACTGGTCATCCGATTGCGCTGGTGCCAGTAGCGGCCATCTTGGTGGCCAGTATGCGCTTTCATTTTCTGGACGTGCTAATGAACTTGCGCTACCGCGGCGCCAACGAAATCCCCTGCAACGCCCAGTTCAGCAAAGGGCAGGAACTCGGCTGGTTTGAGCACGGCTCGACCATTATTTTGTTTGCGCCGGCCGGCTTTAAAGTTTGCCGAGGCATTGAAACCGGTGAGGCGCTGCGCATGGGGCAAGCCTTATTAAATTTACCTTAAGCCTTATCAACCCCATGACCACAAATTTAAAGATCGACTTTCATCATCACGGCCTGATTGTTGCCAGTAATCAAGCCCCGAAAATCTGGAGAAACTTATGAAAATCAGCGTTTTTGGTGCCGGCTATGTAGGCCTGGTCACCGCCGCCTGCCTGTCTGAGATGGGCAACACCGTGATGTGTATCGATGTTGATGCCAAACGCATTGCCGACTTGAAAAACGGTATCTCGCCCATCCATGAAGCCGGGCTTGAGCCCATGCTTCAGCGTAACGCAGCAGTTGGCCGCCTGACTTTCACCAACGACGTGGCCGCAGCCGTGGCGCACGGCACGATTTTGTTCATTGCTGTTGGTACGCCAGCGGCCGAAGACGGCTCGGCCGACCTGCAACATGTGCTCAAGGTCGCCAAGACCATTGGCGAGAACATGCACGACTACAAAGTGGTGGTGAACAAAAGTACTGTGCCCGTGGGCACGGCAGACAGGGTTCGAGAGACTATTGGGAGCGTACTTAGCCAGCGCGGCACGGCTCTGCCTTACGCGGTGGTGTCGAACCCTGAGTTTCTTAAAGAAGGTGTTGCGATTGAAGACTTCATGCGGCCGGACCGTGTGATTGTTGGCTGTGACAACGAACAGGCTGCGCTTCTCATGCGGGCGCTGTATGCTCCCTTTTTGCGCAACCGCAACCGCCTGATCTTGATGGATGTGCGCAGCGCAGAGCTCACCAAGTATGTGGCCAATGCCATGCTGGCCACCCGCATCAGCTTCATGAACGAAATGGCGATGCTGGCCGAGCAAATGGGCGCAGACATTGAACAGGTTCGCGTCGGCATCGGTAGCGACTCGCGCATAGGCACCAGTTTTCTTTACGCCGGCTGCGGCTGGGGCGGCTCCTGCTTTCCCAAAGATGTTCGTGCGCTGGCCCACATGGCAGAAGATTCCGGTCTTGAATTGAGCATCATCAATGCCACCCAAAAGGTCAATGACCGTCAGCGCAGCCTCTTGGGCAGACGCATCGTCAAGCGCTTTGGTGAAGACCTTGCCGGGATGCAGTTTGCAGTTTGGGGCCTGGCCTTCAAGCCGGGCACCGACGACATGCGCGAGGCGCCCAGCGTGGAGTTGATCAATGAACTGCTTGGCCGGGGCGCCAGGG
This sequence comes from Polaromonas sp., assembly GCA_964201305.1. Classification (GTDB taxonomy): domain Bacteria; phylum Pseudomonadota; class Gammaproteobacteria; order Burkholderiales; family Burkholderiaceae_C; genus Polaromonas. Next base: position 6,262 of record CAXNEG010000010.1, on the reverse strand, counting down.
TGCGGGCCTTTGACCCGGTGGCCATGCATCGCGCAGCAGACATCTGGGGAAAGCAAGCCGGCTTTGAACTCTGCAAAGACCCGATGGCCGCGGCCGAAGGCTCTGACGCACTGATTGTGGTGACCGAGTGGCACGAGTTCCGCAGCCCGGACTTTGCCCAGCTCACTAAGCTGCTACGTCAGCCCGTGATCATGGACGGCCGCAACTTGTATGAGCCGCGCATGATGACAGAGCTGGGCTTTGACTACACCGGTATCGGCCGCTCAGCCCGCGCCCAAGCACTAGAGGCCGACGAAGCCCGCTAAAGCACTGCGAGCTAGATCCGTCGGCGCCTGCTCACCAGCATGACCTTGTGTCCTGTCACCTCTATGACACGAGCAGTGAGCGCATTGCCTGCACCGGGCATGACCAGACCAGCGCCTGGGACGAAAAGACGGTACATGGCCTTGTTGGAGGAAGTCGACATGGCTATAAATCTTTAGCTTGTTTGCATGCAACAACTGATGCAGAATCAATGAGGGGCAGTTGCTCGGCCTTGTTTTTGCGTCAACTTCCAGGGGTGGGTTTGGCGCAAGATGAACTCTTACCCACCCCTTGACACAAGTGCGGAGACTTGCCAAATGACTTCAAGAAGACTGTGGATAAAGGGTGCGTCCGCCCTGTTGTTGCCTGCCACCCTCTGCGCACAGACTCGAAAATTTCCAGAACGAACTATCCGTTTTGTTGTCCCGTTCAGTGCTGGCGGTGGTGGCGACTTGGTCGCGCGCTTCCTCGCGCAGCGATTAAGCGATCGCATCGGACAGTCGGTAGTCGTTGAAAACCGGGTTGGCGCTGGAGGCAACATTGGGTCAGACTATGTTCTGAAGTCTGCCGCAGACGGCTACACACTGCTCAACATGTCGAGCACCTACCCGATTCAGGCCGCCGTGAGTAAACTGCCGTTTGATCCAATAGCCGACATGCAAGCGATCGCGATGATTTCCCGAGACCCTAGTGTGGTCGTAGTAGGCAGCAATTCACCCTACAAGACACTGGCCCAGCTCGGCGCGGCAGCCAAGCGGGAGCCGGGAAAACTGAGTTATGGTTCCGCGGGTGTGGGCTCCCTGGCTCACCTGGGCATGGAAGAACTTGCCTTTCAAATGGGTATCAAGCTAATCCACGTTCCCTACAAAGGAACATCGCAAGCTTTTACCGACGTTGTGAGCGGCAGTGTCGACATGATGCTGTCAAGCGCCACCTTTTGCACACCTTTTATCAAGTCGGGGCGGCTCATCGGCATGGGCGTAGTTGGCAAGGAGCGCTTGATTAACTTGCCTGATTTAAAGACTTTCGCCGAGCTGGGCCTACCAGACTACAGCGTATTTGATTGGAAGGCGCTGGCAGGACCCAAGGGCATGCCAGCAGATGTCGTCACCTTCCTTAACCAAGAGGTCAATGCGATCCTCCGTGACCGGGCGACGGCGGCCAAATTTGAAGAGGATGGCACGAAACTGGTGGGTGGAAGTCCTGAACAGATGATGGAAACCATCCGCGCCGACGTCATCCGCTGGAAGCGTGTGGCAACAACGGTGAACATCAAGGTGGAATGAACGTAAGCGTCGGTCAAGGGCTGCTGTTACGGCACTGGCTGTCGCGGCAATGATGCAGCAAAGTGCTGCCAAGAACGAGCGGGCAAGTCCGGATAAGGACGCGCCTTGGAAGATGCCCACGAAGCCCGCTAAACACTGCGAGCTTGATAAAAAAAACCCGTTAGCGTTGCGCTAGCGGGCTGTTGTCAGGGACGCGTTACTTACTTCTTTGCGTCGGGATTGACCCAGCCAGACACAGTACCGGCTGTGGTGTTGTAAACCGACTTGGCTGTGTCGACAGTTGAGTCATACGCGCTCTGAAGGCTGGCGCAGCCAGTAAACATGAAGCTGGCGAGGACCAAGGAGACGATTTTCAATGTTTTAGTGCTGGAGGTCATGGGATGGTGCTTTCTTGGATTAAAAAAGACAAAAATCTAATGGCGGATTGCTTACTGGTCATCATAAACTGCCTAGGCCGAAAACTCGCACAAGGGCATAATTAATCGCTAATTAAGCTGAGTGGCAGCGTTTTATAGGCTCTTTTTTTGGATCTTGGCATTCACACAAACCCGAAGGGGAAAAGTTGGATGCACCCGATATTGTCGATTAGCCTACATCTGGGTCAAGGCATGACTCGTTGCGGCCATGACAGAGAGGCCTGGGTTTGCCCCCCCACGCTCCACCTTAAGAAATTGGTCAAAGCGCTCGCAGGAACTCCCGATGTGGGTGTTGAGAACGCCAAGGGCCGCGGCCTTGTCTTTATTGCCGAGGGCCGAAATCAATCGGACATGCTCGTTGTAGGGGTCCATGCCGCGCAAGTCTTGAAAGCCCTCGATTCTTCGCTTGAGGATCAGACGGTCGAATACGCCGGCCAACATTTTGACCAGATGCTTATTGCCGGTTTCTCCGGCCAGCGTGAGATGAAATTCGCGATCGAGCTGTAAACGCTCCCGCGTAAGCTTGGCCTCGCAGGTCTTGCGGTAGTCCGTGTTGATAAGGATCAGGCGCTGGGCTGCCGACTCGGTTCTGCCTTTGGCAAACAAGAGCTGGACAGCGAAGGTCTCGAGCGCCTCACGTGTTTCGTAGAGGTCACGAACTTCTCCCGAGTTGATTTCTGCCACATAGTGGCCACGGTTGACGACCCGACTGACGTAACCTTCCTGGTAGAGGCGTTCGAGCGATTCCCGCACCGGCGTGCGCGAGACTCCCAGCATCTCTGCAAGCATCTGGTGGGTCAGCTTGGTGCCGGGGCGCAGGCGGTTGTCGAGGATCGAGTCCTTGATCTGCTGGTAGACCGACTGCACCAAAACTACCAGGTCATCTCCTGCCAGCGATTTGGTGGGTAATTTAGTGTTCAATTGCATAAATTATTGATATTTTTTGAAGCTGCGATCTCTTCACCTATTGCTTGCGTCAGACGAATTGCGAGACGTTCTCATTGTAAGCAGCTGTGAAATTTCGGCTCGCTTAGATAAGTTGATCGATGCTTGCGGTACTGGCATTTCGCAGCGCCTTGGGGTGAAAGACGCCAAACATGGTCTTCACCTGATTGAGCCACCTCGTGCTGGTGGCTGTGAAGTGAGGCTAGCGGCCGGCTAGCACAGCGCCGAATTCGCGCGCGCTGATGTCCTCTAGCCCGTAGACGGCGTCACGGATTTCGCGCGCACGGACAGGCGACACAGCCAGCTGGGCGTTCGCAAAAAATTTCTCCTCGATCTCTGTTCTCTGCAAGGCACGGTCACCGGCACCGCGATTGACGGCGTCGTAGTGAACATGTCGAGTCCCGTCTTTCATGACGATGGTCACGCCTCCGGAAATGTACTTAGGGTAGAGCGTCTCGCGGTCGATCACCGCCTCAACTTTTTCTGCCAGCGCGAGGATTTTGGGGTCTCGCAGTGAATCTTCTTTGAGCTCCTCAAGCCCGAACCCCCCCCGAACCAAGCAGGCAGCGACGAAGAAATGCACGCTGAATTTTGCATCGTAGTCATTGGCGGGGCGCCGCTTCACCGCGACAGGCTCTGCCACGATGTGCATCGTCGGCTCGGCCAATACAGCTGTCACCAGCGCGATCTGGTCGGGGTCGATGCGGTACTTCTCGCGCAGGGTCAATGCGGCGTCACCGCACGCATGAACGAAGTGGCAAACCGGAAACGGCTTAACTGCTATTTCTAACAGCTCCCACTCGACACCGAGTCCCCGGGTAATGAGGGTGTAGTCGACCTTTTCTGCAAGATGGTGCAGATGCGTGTTGTAGATGCCAAGCCTGCCTTCATAGGGCCGGGTGGGGCCTATGGTGCCTCCACGCGCCAAAGAGGCCGCTGTGATCCCAGCGACAACCGCCCAGCCAGGATGCAGCCGCTTGTTCCATGCGCCCTCGGACAAGAACTCTTGGGTGGCCGCAGCCGTGCTGCCCGCCAGGCCCTGCGCCATCGTCATCTGCCGCTCTGACAGTCCGAGCAGCCAGGCGGCTTCGATCGCGCAGGAGAAGTGCGCGATAAGGCCTGTGGGGTGGTAGCCGAAATGATGAAATCCGCCACGCGATGCCCGGGAAATGCGGATGACGTTCTCAACCCCAAGGACGTAGGCGGCAAGGAGGTCGCGTCCCGACCGGTTGGTCTTCTCGCCGAGCGCCAGTGCGCAGGCCAGCGACGTCACACCTGGGTGGAGCACGGCCTCCAGATGCGAGTCGTCGTAGTCCAGCCCGTGTATCAGCGCGCCATTCATAAGCGCAGCATCGCGCATCGGCAGCCTGTCCGCAAAGCCGATCACCGTGCAGCTACCGACCTCCCCGATCCCGCGCAAGCCCGCGAGGATCCGGTGAGAAAAGTCGTATCCAGACGATGCCAATGCACAGCCGACTGCATCTAGGATGAAGTCCTTCGCCGATTCACGCACCTGCTCGGGGACTCCTTCGTAGCTAAAACTACTGGCGAACGCCGACAGCTGCTGCGCGATAGTGGGCCCGTCCGGATCCGGCTGGGTTGGGTTGGGTGCCAGCGTCAGTGAGGCCATGATGCCTTCCTAGTTGAGCGGATGGAAGGCATAAATGCCTTACTGCACGCCAAAGGTCTTGCGCCAATGCTCAACGATTTCCTTTTGCTTGGCAGGGGGCAGGAGGTCGAGCCCGTCCACTACGTTCGGGATTGCGGAGGTCGGCGGCAGGTGCGCCATGCGCGGGATGCCCGGCCGGGTACCCGCGATGCCACCATGAAGTTGCAGATTGGTCTGGCCCTTGACCGAGAGCAGCCAGTTGGTGAGTACCCGGGCGGCGTTCGGATGCGGCGCTTTGGAAGCGACGAAGGTCGAGATCTGCGACAAGGTCGTCCCCGATTTAGGGTAGGTAAAGCCGATCGGCGCCCCATCGGCAAGGGCCGAGTTCAGCGGAAGGTCGACCATCTGGGCCACCATGACGTCGCCGCGAATCACAGCCTGCAACACGCCGCCGGACCCCTCAAAGAAGCGGACATCGTTGGCTTTCATTCGGGCTGCGGTATCACCCAGCGCCAACTTGTCCCAGTAGGCGACGATGGCCTGTTGAGTCACTGAACGCCAAGGGGGATTTATTCCCACCTTGCCCTTCCACTTGGGGTCGAACAGATCGGACCATTCCTTAGGCGCATCGGCCTCACGAACACGCTGCTTGTTCCAGACGATGGCGTCACGCACCGACAGAATATTAAACAGCATGTTTTGGCCCTTGTAGTTCACCTGACTGGGATAGGCCGCGAGCTCCGGTGGCGTCCATGCCGCGGCCCAGCCGCCAGCGATGCCATCAAAGATGCTCTGGTCTACGGCAGTCACCACCACATCAGCGATGTGGCGCTGCGAACTGTATTCGGTCGAGAAGCGCTGTGAGAGGGGGGCACTGCCGAGGCGAACGAGTTGAACCTCGACACCAGGCACATCCTTGCGAAACTCCCGGGCCAGCACCTCCATCCCATCGGGGATTAGATTGTGATACAGGACCACCTTGCCTTCCTTGGCGGCAGCGGAAGTCACCGCAGTCCAGGAGGCAGCAGCGCCCTGGGCAAAAGCAGGCCCTGGAAAGACCCCGCCGAATGCCGCAGCCAGGGCGATTGACGCCATCAGGAGGGCGCGACGCCCATTGCTAAATAAAGATACTCGGGGATGTTTTTGCATGTCGTCGTCTCCTTCTTGTTTATCGTAAATGGTAGCTTTGGAGTGGCACGGCGCCTGCAGGTTCAGTGCACTTCTAAGCTGCGGGACAGCGTGGCGATGTCGTCCACGGTCTCGAGGCACATAAGACTCTCGAAAAATGCATCGCATTGGCCAGGACTCACTACGCGCTGGGCGCAATCAGTGAACTTCTCGCGCAACTCCTCGAGGGTCATCGGGTTGTCCGGACCCCGCCCCACGAGATTGTCGACGCGACGCGAGAGGCGACGACCATCCCGCATCGTGACGATCACCTCAGAGCCAAATTGATTGGGGCCGTCCACCGGCATGTCCGGGTGCTCACGCGTGTCGGTGATCGCCATCAGTGCCCGAACGCGCGGGTCCAGGTGTGCCTTGCCCTCAAAATGCTCCAGTCGCACCGCGCCGTCGGCCAGTGCCCGGGCGGTGGTGTATTGGATGCTGAACTTGGCTTCGAGGCCGCTGCGCGGATCAGGATTGTTGGTATGCGGTAGGCGGTTGCGCTGGGCAAGGATCTCGATCTTGGCCGCGTCCACTGC
>CAXNEG010000009.1:0-16728 GCA_964201305.1 Polaromonas sp. | reverse complement strand
ATTTCAAAACCGCGGCCCTCGCCCAGCAGGATGTTGCCGACCGGCACGCGCACGCTGTCCAGCACCACTTCCATGTGGCCGTGCGGCGCGTCGTCATAACCAAACACCGACAGCGGCCGCAGCACGCTGACGCCCGGGGTGTCGCGTGGCACCAGCACCATCGACTGCTGAGCGTGGCGCGCTGCGTCCGGATCGGTCTTGCCCATGACGATGAAAATCTTGCAGCGCGGCGAGCCCGCGCCCGAGCTGTACCACTTGCGACCGTTGATGACGTACTCGTCGCCTTCGCGGCGAATGCTGCACTGGATGTTGGTCGCGTCGGACGATGCCACGGCAGGCTCGGTCATCAGGAAGGCCGAGCGGATTTGGCCGTCAAGCAGGGGCTCTAGCCATTGCTCTTTTTGTGCTGCAGTGCCGTAACGCTCAAAGGTTTCCATGTTGCCGGTGTCTGGCGCTGAGCAGTTGAACACCTCGCCGGACCACATGACGCGGCCCATCAGCTCGCACAGCGGTGCATAGTCCAGGTTGGAGATGCCGCCCTGGCCCTTGTAGGCGTGCGGCAAAAACAGGTTCCACAATCCGGCTGCCCGCGCCTTAACTTTGAGAGCATCAATCAGCTTCAGCGTTTGCCAGGGGTTGCCCTGGCGGCGCAGTTCCTCGAGCTCGGCGTGGTAAGTCGCCTCGTTAGGGTAAATGTGCTGCTCATAAAACGCGCTCATGCGCGTGAGCAGGTCTTGGGTTTTGGCGGAGGCTTCTGCAAACATGGGTGCTCTCTTGATTGTGTTGACGCTGGAATTTAACTGTCGTTATTGGTTTATTGGCTTTTACATCAGTTTTTTTGTTTTACGTTTTTTGATCCAGTTTAATGATGAACGGGTAATGGCCCCAGTACCTGTATGACAGCGGTCTTTGCATCATGCTGCCAGCTTTGCAGTGGCCGCAGGGTACCGGCCTCTTGATAGCCACTATCAATCGATTAGCCAAATTCAATTGGTTAAATTAATTGATTAATCCTATGATTTCTCATCTTTCGATTAATCAACGCTATCAACAGGAGCCCACTATGAACACAGCCCGTCCCGACATCCAAACCATGGCCAACCTTGAAGCCGCCTTTGCCGGCGAGTCCATGGCACACATCAAATACCGCTACTTTGCCAAACTGGCCCGCGCCGCCGGCGACGAGGAAACAGCCCGCACCTTTGAGGACACCGCCGACCAGGAAGTGATGCATGCCTTTGGGCACCTGGACTTGCTGTACCCGAAGGCCAGCATGACCCCGGCCAAGGCGTTGCAAATCGCCATCGCCGGCGAAACCTACGAGTACTCCGAGATGTACCCCGGCTTTCGCGCCACCGCTGAAGCGGAGGGCAACGCCGCCGCCGTGGCCGAGATGAGCGAGCAGATCGAAGAGTCCAAGCTGCATGCAGCCCAGTTCACGGCCACGCTGCTCAAGGCGCAAAAACGCTTTGCTGCGCTGGCCAAGGTAGAACAACGCCACGCCGGCCATTACCAGGCGCAGCTTGATAAAGTTGAAGCCGCGTCAGTTTGAGCCCGCCAGCCCCGACAATCATTGCCCAGAAGGACTTTTCATGAAAACTTATATTTGCATCGTGTGTGGTTTTGTGTACGACGAGGCTGCCGGCCGCCCGGATGACGGTATCTCCGCCGGCACGCTTTGGGCCGACGTACCCGCCGGCTGGGCCTGCCCGGACTGTGGCGTGGCCAAGGCTGACTTTGAAGTCGTTGAACTTTAAAGGCGCCGCATGAACCAGCCCCTGATCATCGTGGGTGCCGGCTTGGCCGGCTGGACCACGGCGCGCGAATTCCGCAAACTCGACACCACAACGCCGGTGATGCTGGTGACTGCCGACAGCGGCGACGTTTATGCCAAACCGGCGCTGTCCAACGCCTTTGCGCAAGGCCGTTTGCCATCGCAGCTGGTGAGCACACCCGCCGCCAAAATGGCCGAAACGCTGAATGTCACCCTGCTGGCGCAAACCCGCGTGGAAGCCATTGACGCCGCCGCGCAAACCTTGAGTGTGCGCAGTGCCGCCGGCCTGCAATCGCTGGCCTACCGCGACCTGGTGCTGGCCACCGGCGCGCAGTCGATCCAGGTGCCGGTACAGGGCGATGCGGCCGACGCAGTGATGAGCATCAACTCACTGGATGACTTTGCGGCTTTTCACGCCCGCCTGCAATCCACAGCAGTTGCTACCGCTGCGCCGCCACGCGAAGTACTGATCATGGGTGCCGGGCTGATCGGATGCGAGTTCGCCAACGACCTGGCGCAAGCGGGCTTGCGCGTGCGCGTGGTGGACCCCGGGCCGCGCCCTCTGGCCGCCCTGCTGCCGCCCGAGGCCAGCGCCGCCTTGCAAGCGGCACTGGAAGCGCTGGGCGTGCATTTTGATTTTGGCTGCACCGTGCGCGAGGTAGGTCACGCCGCCGGCCGGCTGCAGGTGACGCTGGCCACGGGCGAGACTGTGCCAGCCGACGCGGTGCTCAGCGCCGTGGGTTTGCGCGCTGATACGGCCCTGGCGCAAGCTGCCGGGCTGCAGGTGGACCGCGCCATCGTCGTCAACACGTTTTTGCAAACCAGCGCAGCGCATATTCACGCCTTAGGCGACAGCGCCCAGTACGCCAGCGCGCCCTCCCTGTTGTCGGCGCACGGCTCAACGCTGCCTTATGTCATGCCCATCATGAGCGCTGCGCGGGCGCTGGCTGCCACGCTGGCCGGCACGCCGACGGCACTGGCCTTTGCGCTGATGCCGGTATCGGTCAAGACACCCGCCCTGCCGCTGGTGGTGGCCGCCGCGCAGACCGGGCTGGCCGGCAAATGGGCCGCCGCCGGAGAAGGTATCTGGCACTGGCAGGACGATGCCGGTCAGCCGCGCGGCTTTGTGCTGGCGGGTGCGCAAACCTCGCAAAGGATGGCGCAAGCCAAACTGTTATCGCCCTGAACGGTGCCGGTTTTTTTCTGGTGAACCAGTGTGGCGGAGGCCCATGTTTGCTTACCAAAAAGTCAAAGCCGATGGAACTGCTGCGCATGCATTGGCTGGTCGCGCAAAGCCTTGCGCGGCCTACAATCGCGTTCCTTATAAGTAATTGACGCCCGCAAGGGCTGCCCCCGCAGGAGAGCGCTCACATGTCCAGCACCCCGGTCGACAAGCAACAGGAAAAGCGTGATGAACTGCGCCGCGCAGCACTTGAGTACCACGAGTTCCCCACCCCCGGCAAAGTAGCCATTGCAGCCACCAAGCAGCTGATTAACCAACATGACTTGGCGCTGGCTTACACGCCTGGCGTGGCAGCTCCCTGCGAAGAAATCGTCAAAGACCCGAACGCCGCTTACAAATACACCAGCCGCGGCAACCTGGTGGCCGTCATCACCAACGGCACTGCCGTGCTTGGCCTGGGCAACATCGGTCCGCTGGCGTCAAAACCCGTGATGGAAGGCAAAGCTGTTCTTTTCAAGAAGTTTGCCGGCGTGGATGTGTTCGACATCGAAATCGACGAGCAAGACCCGGTCAAGTTGGTGGAGGTGATTGCCGCACTGGAGCCAACTTTCGGCGCCATCAATTTAGAAGACATCAAGGCACCGGACTGCTTTTATGTAGAGCGCGAACTGCGCAAGCGAATGAAGATCCCGGTGTTTCATGATGACCAGCACGGCACGGCCATCACTGTGGCCGCCGCTTTGTTGAATGCGCTTAAAGTTGCAGGAAAAGACCTTCAAAAGGTCAAGCTGGTGACTTCCGGCGCTGGTGCCGCCGCCTTGGCGTGTCTGAACCTGATGCTCAAACTGGGCTTGCCGCGCCAAAATATCTTTGTGACCGACCTCGCCGGCGTGGTTTATGAAGGCCGAACCGAGCTGATGGACGAGGACAAGATCCTGTTTTCCCAAAAAACCACGGCGCGCACGCTGGGCGAGATCATTGACGGTGCCGATATTTTTCTGGGCCTTTCAGCCGGCGGCGTGCTCAAAAAAGACATGGTCAAAAAAATGGCGGCTAAACCCATTATTTTCGCCCTCGCCAACCCCAACCCCGAAATAACACCCGAAGACGTTAAGTCAGTGCGTGATGACGCCATCATGGCGACAGGTCGCACCGACTACCCCAACCAGGTCAACAACGTACTGTGCTTTCCCTATATTTTCCGCGGTGCGCTGGATGCGGGTGCCTCGACCATCACGGTGGAGATGGAGATTGCTGCGGTGTACGCGATTGCGGAACTGGCGCAAGCCGAACAAAGCGAAGTGGTCGCTGCTGCTTACGCGGGTCAGAAGCTGGCTTTCGGCCCTGAGTACCTGATTCCTAAGCCCTTTGACCCACGTCTGATGATCAAGATCGCGCCGGCCGTGGCCAAGGCGGCGGCCGACAGTGGCGTGGCGCTGCGCCCCATATTGGACATGGACGCTTACCGCCAGAAGCTGCAGAGCTTCGTCTATGCCTCCGGCACCATGATGAAGCCCATTTTTGCGGCCGCCAAATCGGCCAGCCGCAAACGCGTGGCCTACGCCGAAGGCGAAGAAGAGCGCGTGCTGCGCGCCTGCCAGATAGTGGTTGACGAAGGTCTGGCCCGACCGACCCTGATCGGCCGGCCGGCCGTCATCGCCCAACGCATTGAGCAGTTCGGCCTGCGCCTCAAAGAAGAGCTCGACTACGACATAGTCAACGTCGAGCAGGATCAGCGCTACCGCGACTTCTGGCAGACTTACCACCGCATGATGGAACGCCGCGGGGTGACCACGCAAATCGCCAAGATCGAAATGCGCAGACGTCTGACGCTGATTGGCGCCATGCTGCTGCACAAGGGCGATGCAGATGGCTTGATCTGCGGCACCTGGGGTACCACGTCCCTTCACCTCGACTACCTGGACCAAGTCATCGGTAAGCGCGCCGGCGTTCATACCTATGCCTGCATGAATGGTTTGATGCTGCCTGGCCGACAGGTGTTCTTGCTTGACACGCATGTGAACTACGACCCGACGGCCGAACAACTCGCTGAAATCACCACAATGGCGGCAGAAGAAATGATGCGCTTTGGAATCAAGCCCAAAGTAGCGCTTCTGTCACATTCGAATTTTGGCTCCTCCAATTTGCCCAGTGCGCTCAAGATGCGACAGGCTCTGGCCTTGCTGCGAGATAAGGCGCCCTGGCTGGAAGTAGATGGCGAAATGCACGGAGATGTTGCACTGGACCCCGAAGCGCGGGTCAACGTGATGCCGAACAGCACCCTGGGCGGGGAGGCCAATTTGCTGGTGTTTCCCAACATTGATGCCGCCAATATCGCCTACAACCTGCTGAAAACCGCTGCCGGCGGCAACATTGCCATCGGCCCGGTTTTACTGGGGGCGGACAAACCGGTCCATATTCTGACCGCCAGCGCCACCGTCAGGCGTATCGTGAACATGACAGCTTTGACTGTTGCAGACGCAAACTCAAGCCGTTAAAAGCCTTTAGAGGAAGCCAGCGCTAACTTTTTAGCACCGGCAGCGCCCACTCTATGCCCAATTATTGGGCAAACTGTTGCTTTTCCCGTGCGTTTGAGTCAAACTATGCCTTGAAGATTCAGGGTTAACCCCGTACTTGGTGCGAAATAACCTGAAATCGTGAAAGGTGTTTTTCATCTTGCGCAATCCTTGCGGCGTCTGGGCTAGAGCCGCTGCGATGGCTCTGCTGGCACTGTCTGGTGGTTTGATCGGCACATCGGTGCAGGCCAAAACCGAAGCCCCGGCGGCGGTTTTGCAAACCATGACAGTGGCTGCACTGCCCCCGCAAGGGCGGGACATGATGGCGCTGATAGAAAAGGGTGGGCCCTTCAAGTATGACAAGGACGGCACGGTGTTCGGCAACCGGGAAAAGATTCTTCCAGCTCGCCAGCGCGGTTATTACCGCGAATACACCGTTAGAACGCCAGGAGAAAGTAGCCGCGGTGCGCGGCGTATTGTGTGCGGTGGCCAGCAGCCACGTGCACCCGACGCCTGCTTTTACACCGACGACCACTATGGCAGCTTTCGCCAGATCGTTCGATGAACGCGATCGTAAGCGCTGGTTTTAACAGTTTCAGTTTATTTTTAAGTTAGCATGTTTTTAGAAAGAGAAGCGAAGATGGACACACCACTTCGTACTGTGAGGCCGAACATTGTTCAATCCATACGCGCATTCCGCGTACCGGAATTGCAAGACGCGGCGACCAAACTCGGTCAGCACTTCCTTTATGCCAACCTGAGCAGCGCTCAGAGCAAACAGGATGTGTTGGACATGATCGCGGCCCAGTACACATTTCCCGCGCATTTCGGTAAAAATTTTGATGCGCTTTTCGATTGCATGACCGACCTTGTTCACAAGTCCGGCCAGCAACCGGGCTTCGTCGTCGTGCTGGAACAAATTCCGGCCAACGCAAAATTCGACAAAGAAGCGCGGGAGCAACTGCTCGACATCTTCAGGGATGCGGCCGACTATTGGGCGGATCGAAAGATACCGTTCCGATGTTTCTATTCTTTTCTGTAGCCCGCTCCCCAGACATTGGCCAAGGGGATCGGGCAAATGAGGCCCAGCATGCATTGGAAAACGGTGGCGAAGTCATGCCAACCGACAAACTCATCGACGTGTCACCTCTGGCACTTCGCATGAGCAGCCCGTTCAACGCGGGCTATTGGTTGGCGGCGGCTTAAGTTCTTTCGCCAGCGCCAATCAAGTGCCTTCACGGCACGCTTGCTCAAAAAGCCCGCTTCATGCGGGCTTTTTCATAACCGCAGTCACGAGCAAGCCGACAGGTCTTGCACCAGCGCAACGTACTCTTGCACCGAGACTTCTTCGGCGCGGCGCTGAACACTGAAGTCGCCGTCAAATCCGCGCGCCAGCAACCACTGCCCCAAGGTATGGCGCATTAATTTACGCCGCTGACTGAAAGCCACCTGCACGACCTCGCTGAACAGTTCGACATCGAGGGCGGCCGGCTCGGCATGCGGCACCATGCGCACAATGGCGCTGTTCACCCGTGGGGGCGGGTCAAAGCAGTGTGGCGGCACCAAGAGAACGTTTTCCATGGCGTAGCGCCACTGCAACATCACGCTCAATCGCCCATAGTCAGCGCTGCAGGGCTTGGCCACCATGCGGTCTACAACTTCCTTTTGCAGCATGAAATGCTGGTCTTTAATCACCGCCACAGCGTCCAGCAAATGAAAGAGGATGGGCGTGGAAATGTTGTAAGGAAGATTGCCGACCACGCGTATTTTGCTTGGCGGCTGTGCCTGGCTCACCACGCTTTTGGCGAGCGCAGTGAAGTCGACTTTGAGTACGTCGGCCGCGACCACATTGAGCTGCGGATGGGCCTGAAGCTGTCGCGCGAGGTCCCGGTCCAGCTCGATCACAGTCAAATGACCGAGTCGCTCAACCAGCGGCTGCGTCATCGCTGCCAGGCCAGGTCCGATCTCCACCATAGGCTCACCCGCCTTGGGATTGATCGCTTGAATGATGTCTTCAATGATTCCGCGGTCCGTCAGAAAGTGCTGGCCAAAGCGTTTGCGTGCCACATGCTTCATGCGTGATCAATGTCCGAATCAATCGACTCAAAGGCTTGTTGCTCACTGCTCATTGCGCAATTCCACATAAGCCCGACCACGCACTTCTTGTTGCCAAAGAATAAAGGCTTCTTCTATTTTTTTCTCGCGGACCAAATTGCGGGCGAGCTCGCGTTGCTCTCGCTCAGACAAGGGCGCTTCTCGGCGCGCCATCACCTGAATCAAGTGCACGCCAAAGCGAGAGACCAGCGGGTCGGCAATTTGGCCGGGCGCCAACTGGTTCATGACCTGCTCGAATTCGGGCACAAACATACCGGCTGAGGCCCAGCCTAAATCGCCACCATCCTTGGCCGATCCATCCTGGCTGCTGTCCCTGGCGAGCGCGGCAAAATCAGCCTGCCCCGCCACGATGCGACGCTTGAACTCAAGCAATTTCGCCGAGGCATCGGCCTCATTGAACTGCGGCCCCGCCTTGAGCAAAATATGCCGGGCTCTCGTCTGAATCACGGTCAGAGCCGCCGCATCACGCGACTTCTTGACCAACTGAAGCACGTGAAAACCTGCGCCGCTGCGCAAGGGGCCGGTCAGTGCGCCTTCCTTCAGGTCGCGAACGGCGTCAACGAACAAGCTCGGCAGGCGCTCAACCGGTCGAAGCCCCAAGTCGCCGCCGCCCGCGCGGTCTGGCGCATCGGAGACTTCAGCGGCAACGCTGGCAAAGGCTTCGCCGGCGCTCACTCGCTCGACCGCGCGCCGGGCTTTGGACTGCAGCGCGCTGATTTGGTCGGCTGTGGCGCTCTCAGGCACGGCCACCAAAATCTGTGAGAGCTGAATGCGCTCAGGCTCGGCGCTGGCCTGTGCCTGACGGTCTCTGAAAAATTGATCAATGTCCTGCTCGTTGACCTTGACTCGTGAGTCAACTTCCCGCTCACGCAATCGCACCAACGTCAACTCGTCACGCAAGTCGGCGCGAAAACGGGCGTATTCAACACCATCAGCGCTGAGCCGGCGTTTTAACTCTTGCAGCGAGACCTGGTTTTGCAGCGCTACGTTACCAACTGCCTGGTCGACGGCCATGTCGTCGGTTGTAACGCCCAGCTCCCGGGCCAATTGCAGCTGGGCGCGCTCAAGTATTAAGCGCTCAAGCACCTCGCGCACCAACTGGCTGCGCGGCGGCATATTGCCCTGCCGCGACAGTTGCTGCTGAACGCGCAACAGGCGCAGTTGCAATTCGATGTTCGTGATCGGTGTGGAGTTGACGACGGCAACGATAAAGTCGGCGGCGCTTGGCGCACGCTGGCCCTGGCCTGTCGCCGGCCAAACGCACAAACCCAGGCACAAAGCAGCCAAGAGCGTGCGCAGAAGCCGGCCTTGCGCTGGCGAAGAAAATGAAAGTCTAGTCATAGTTGGTAAAGCGGCTGGGGGTAAGCGTTTGTGTGTTGCGCAGATTCTGGTACTGCGGGATATTGGTGCGCAAAGTGCCCGAGGAAAAGTTGCCCAGGTAGGAAAAGCCAACGAATTCGATCTGGAACATGATTTGCGTGTTGGAAGTGGTGCGGCTCGTGTAAGTGCGCTGCAAAACAGCGCGCCCAATCCAGCAACAGCCATCGTATTCAAAGCCGTACAAGGCTTCGACCATCCGCTGCTCGGCCATGTTGAAGTTCATGCGGCCGACGCTGTACCAGCGCCCGCCACCCTGGCCCAGGCCGGGGCCCAAAGCTTGCCCCTTGTCACCCCAAAGGTCATTCACAGGCCATTGCCAGCCGACATTGATCATCTCACTGGCCGCCCTCTCCCGTTGGTACGCCAGGGTGGCTAAACGGTAATTGCTCGGGCTGTAGCGCGCAGCCAAGGTGCTGCGCTGCGACTCTTTGAGTTCGGGGTTGTACTGCGCTGTGGCGTCGATAGACCACGACTTCGTCCATTTGACAGAGCCGCCAACCAGCACGTCGCTCCATAGCTGAGTCACGGGCGCGCCGTTCTGCGCCAGTGTGACGCGCTGGTCTTCAAAACGAATCCTTTGGGCCGCTCCGACGCGTGCCACCTCGGCGCCATTGGCATCGTCAATCAGGCGCGAGGTCAAGCCCAGCGTCAGCAAGTTGGCGTCAGAGATCTTGTCATTGCCGACAAAAGCATTTTCCGTAAAGACGGTCGCGACGTTAAAGCCGCCATCACCCGAATCGTAGTTAGGTATGTTGTTTTGGTTGCGGTAAGGGGTGCGAACATAAAAAGCCCGCGGCTCCAGGGTCTGGATGAAAGCGCGCCCGAAAAAATTCTCGTCGCGCTCGAACTGCAGCCCGCTGTCCAAGCTGAAGGTCGGCACCACGCGAGAGGCCGACAAGTTGCCGCCGGTGCTGGCATGCGCAGTCTCAAACTGATAACTGGCGGCATTGAGCAGCAGCTTGGGCGTGATGTAGCCGGCCGGCCAGCTCCAAGGACGGCCGACCTGCCCACGGGTAAAAATGCGCTGCGCATTGGGTTGGCTGGTGTTGCCGATGGCTGAGAACTGGGTGAGGTCACCGTCTACCGTCCAGTTGAGTCCGGACAAGCCGCCCAGCCGCGCGTTGCCACGGCTGTAACGCGTGGTCAGCTGGGGTAGGCGGTCGTAGGGCGGCACGATGGGAGAGCTGGCGTCGCTCAGTGTTTGCCAGCGTTGCAGCAGCAACCCGCTGCTCCACCCATTGCGCGCCCAGCTCAATCTTATGTCGTTGGGCAGCAAGCGCTGCGTCAGGGTACCGCTGGCACCAGGAAAGTCACGCCAATAATTGGTGTCACCGACTCTGTTGAGATTCAGGCCCAGGCCGACACCGCCAATGGCCTGAACGCCGGTCTGCAAGGCAGCGTTGTGCTGCAAAGAATAAGACCAGCGCTCTTGATCGCGCAGCTTGTCGGAGGGCATGTAGTTTGCGCGCAAAGTTCCGCTGTAAGTTCGCTCCAGATAGCGGAACTCGTTGACAAGGTTGACGCCGCGCTTGGTCATGTAAGTGGGTGTCACTGTGGCATCGCGATTGGGCGCGATGTCAAAGTAATACGGCACCGTCAAGGACACGCCGCTGGTGGAATCCAAGGCATAGGTTGGCGAAAGAACGCCGGACTTGCGCTTGCTGCTGAGCGGAAAGCTCAGGGTGCCCGGCCAATGAAGAATGGACACATCTTGGAAACGCACCGTAGCGCCGGTGATCTCGCCGACTTCGGTCTCAAAGTCAAAGTAAAAGCGCTGGCCGCGCAGCTGCCAGGCCGGCAGCCAGCTGGCCTCATTGTCACGCTCACAGGTGGTGTATGTGCCTTGCCACGAAAACAGACGCTTTTCGCCCACAAAGTCAACCCGCTGCGCCGCACCGTTTCCGCCAGCCACGAAGCGGTAACCGGGAGAGGTAAATGTGCCCTCGAAACTGTCCAGCTTGAGGTCCAGCGCCGGGCCCCAATACTGGTTGCCGGCGTTAGCGACGCGCACATTGCCGCGCAATTTCATGAAGTCATCGGGCTGGTAATACTCGATGCGGTCAGCGCGCAGCGCCGTCTTGCCGCGGCGCATCTCTGCGTTGCCCTCGACCAGAGAGTCAAGCTCGGGACGGCCGCTGATTTGATCTCCAAAGACGAAGGTGGGCACTTCGTTGCCCTGTCCCACCGGCGGCTTTTCCTGCAACAGCGGTGTGCGTTTTAAGGGCGCACGCAAAGCACCTGCAGGCGGCTCGACCGGCAGGCTTTGGGCCCACAGGCAAGCGCCCGGCAGCAAGACCAAGCCGACCAGACGGAGCACCGACCAGGTGGCGGCGACAATGGAGAAAGAGCGAGACGCACAATGCATCGTGAATGTGAGATAAACCCGGTTTGTCGATTTTCGACTGATTATCCATGACCCCCTCTTCTGCCAACCCTGCCAGCACTGCGGATATCGTTTGGAGCGAGACGGCGCGGGGCGCCTTCTTCGCCCAATGGCTAAGCGACACCAGCGCGGCCCGCCAACTTGATCCGGCCACATTGCGACTGGCTTCGGCCGACGCCAGTTTCAGGCGCTACTTTCGCATTGATCACATTGACCCCAGCATAGGCAGCTGCATCATCATGGACGCGCCGCCGGCGCAGGAAGACTGCGCGCCCTTTGTGCAAATCGCAGCGCTGATGGCCGAAGCCGGGCTGAGCGCGCCGCGCGTGCTGGCCTGGGACGAGGCACAAGGTTTCATGCTGCTCAGCGACCTGGGCTCACAAACCATGATGCAGGTGATCCAGCAGCAAACGCCACTGGATCTTTTTCCCCCCGTGGGCTCGCCGATTCACCAGATGTACATGGAAGCAGTGGACGCGCTGATTGCCTGGCAACTATCGTCACGACCTGGCGTACTGCCGGCCTACGACGACGCCTTGCTCTCACGCGAGCTGCAACTCTTTCCGGATTGGTACATCGCCAAACACCGCGGCATCACAGTGGACGCGAGTCTGCAGGACAAATTGGCTGGCTTCTTTGCGCAAATCAAGGACAGCAACTTGAATTCACTGGGCGGCGCCCGCGTCTTCGTGCACCGTGACTTCATGCCGCGGAACTTGATGATTTCCCCGGCGGGCAGCGAAACGACCATCGCCGGGTCCAGCGCAGGGACCAACGTTTTTCCGCCGGGCCGCCCCAAGGAAAAAAGCGCCCCCCCGGGGGGCAGCGCAGTACGCGAAGCGACAAGCGTGGGGGCCCATCAGCTTGGGGTACTGGATTTCCAGGATGCGGTGTATGGGCCGATTACTTACGACATCGCCAGCCTGATGCGTGACGCCTTCCTCAGCTGGGACGAGGAGTTTGTGCTGGACATCACGATCCGCTACTGGCAAAAAGCCCGCTCGGCAGGCTTGCCGGTGGGCGAGGACTTTGGCGAGTTTTACCGCGCTGTTGAATGGATGGGCTTGCAACGCCACCTGAAAATCCTCGGTATTTTCGCGCGGCTCACGCTGCGCGACGGCAAACCGCATTACCTGGCCGACACGCCGCGCTTCATCAAGTACGCGCGCAGCACCGCTTCGCGTTATCGCCAGCTGGGGCCACTGATGGTGCTGCTTGACGAGATCGAGGGCAACGAAACCCGTGTGGGCTACACGTTTTGAGCGCACGCTTCTTTGCCGATCTCCCAATGGCTGCCGGCGCCGCGCTCAGCCTGCCCGAGAGCACGGCCCGCCATGTGCAGGTGCTGCGCCTGCAACCGGGCCACGTGATCACGCTCTTCAACGGCCAGGGTGGTGAGTGGGACGCCACCATCACCCGCATGGGCCGCAGCGATGTCGAGGTGACGCTGGGCGCTCACCGGAGAGATGATCGCGAAGCCGGCCGCGCCGTGCAGCTGGCGCTGGGCATGCCGGCCAATGAGCGCATGGACTGGCTGATCGAGAAAGCCACTGAGCTGGGCGTGGCCGGCCTGCAGCCGCTGCACACCAGTCGCAGCGTGTTGCGCCTGACGGGCGAGCGGGCTGACAAAAAACAAAAACATTGGCAGTTGGTAGCGGTGGCCGCTTGCGAGCAATGCGGTGGCAACCGCGTACCCGCCGTGGCGCCTGTGCAAGACCTCGCCGAGTGGCTCAAGTCCTTGCCACCCATCGACCTGCAAGCCCCGGCACTGCGCTGCCTGCTGTCGCTGGCCGATGGCAGCATGCCGCTGGCCCAGGCCTTGGCGCACATGCCAACAGCGGCGCCGGTGTTCTTTTTAAGCGGCCCCGAAGGCGGACTGAGTCCGGCCGAAGAAGCCCTGGCCGCAGCCCATGGTTTTGTGCCTGTTACCCTGGGCGCACGCGTGCTGCGCGCAGAAACTGCTGCGCTGGCGGCCTTGTTGCTGGCCGTACAGCTTTGAAGTCCCGCCGCTTTTGACAGATGCCGAATTATCAACAAAACACATGAATAAAAATCTCTGGCTCCTCACGCTCTGCCAAGGGCTGTTCTTCACCAACAACGTGACCTTCATCGCCATCAACGGCCTGGTGGGTTTGAGCCTAGCGCCGCTGGGCTGGATGGCCACCTTGCCGGTGATGGGCTATGTGGTTGGCGGTGCGCTCTCGACCGGGCTGGTGGCGCGCACCCAACAACGCTACGGTCGCAAAAGATCTTTTCAACTCGGGCTGCTGGTGGCCCTGGGCTCGGCCCTGCTGTGCGCCTGGGCCGCCTACAGCAGCCAGTTCTGGCTGCTGGTGGCCGCCACGCTGGTGGCCGGTTACTACTTCGCTAACGCGCAGCTGTACCGCTTTGCGGCCGCAGAGCTGGCAGCGCCCGCCTTCAAGGAAAAAGCTGTTTCGCTGGTGATGGCCGGCGGCCTGCTGGGTGCGATTGCCGGGCCCAACCTGGCCGCTGCCACGCGCAGCCTGACCGTCGTGCCTTTTGCCGGCGCCTACCTGGCGCTGTCCGGCGTGGCCCTGCTGGCCATGCTGCTGCTGTCCGTCATCGACTTTCCGCCGGCAACGCCCAAAGGGCCGGCCAGCGCGGGCGGCCGCCCTTTGAGCGTGATCATGCGCCAGCCGGTTTTCATCGTGGCGGCGTCGGCCGGCGCGCTCGGTTATGGCGTGATGAACCTCTTGATGGCCGCCACACCGATCGCCATGCAGGTCTGCGGTTTGCCGTTTTCAGACACTGCGCTGGTGCTGGAGTGGCATGTGATTGGCATGTTTGCACCCGGTTTTTTCACCGGCCATTTGATCAAGAAATTCGGCACACTGCCCGTCATGGCCGTTGGACTGGCCCTGAACGCCGCCTGCGTGCTGATCGCGCTGTCGGGCGTGCAGCTGCACCAGTTTGTGGCAGCGCTGTTTTTGCTGGGTGTGGGCTGGAACTTTCTGTTCACCGCCAGCACCACGCTGGCGCTGGGCACCTACCGGCCCGAAGAAAAAGACAAGGCCCAGGGCGCGCTGAACTTTTGTGTGTTTGCCGTACTGGCGCTGTCTTCACTGGCATCGGGCGTGCTGGTGACCACGCAGGGCTGGACACTGCTCAACCTGGGTTCACTGCTGCCACTGGGCATGATCGGCGTGGCCCTGGGCTGGCTGGCCTGGCAGCAGCGGCAGCCGGCAACAGCCTGACCCCCACCCTCTCACCGCAAAAAAGAGGGTTGCACATCAGCCCGGCATTTGCGCCATCACGTGCGCCACCGCCGCCGTGAGTTTTTTGGCGTAGGGCACATGCAAAAACTCATTGGGGCCGTGCGCGTTGCTCTTGGGGCCGAGCACGCCGCACACCATCATCTGCGCCTTGGGAAAACCCTGGCTCAGCATGTTCATCAGCGGGATAGTGCCGCCCTGTCCGATGGTGCCGCAGCCGGCGCCAAAGAAAGCCTGCGAGGCACCGTCCAGCGCTTTCTCAAACCAGGGCATGGTGCTGGGTGCATTCCACCCGGTGGCACCGCCGCCCTGAAAAGTCACCTTGGCCTGGTAGGGCGCATTGTCTTCGAGCAAGGTCTTGAGTTCCTGCACGGCCTGCGCGGCATCGACCAGCGGCGGCAGGCGCAGCGAGAGCTTGAAGGCGGTGTAGGGCCGCAGCACGTTGCCAGCGTCCTTCAGGGCCGGAAAGCCCTCTGCGCCTGTCACGCTGAGCGTGGGTCGCCAGGTGCGCTGTAGCAAGGCCTCCACCGGGTCGGTGGTGGTGGGCAGCGTGAAGCTGGTCGCGCCACCGCAGTCGTAATGCGCCCAGGGAAAACGTTTGTAAATCTCGTCGCCCAGGATGGCCGCCGTTGCATGCGCCTGCGCCATCCGGTCGGCCGGTACCTCGCAATGAAAACTGGCCGGCAGCAAACGGCCGGTAGCACTGTCTTCCAGCCGGTCCAGCACCTGGCGCATGATGCGAAAGCTCGATGGCACCAGCCCGCTGGCATCGCCCGAATGAATACCCTCGGTCAGCACTTCGACTTTGAGCGTGCCCGCCACCATGCCGCGCAAGCTGGTGGTGAGCCAGAGCTGGTCGTAGTTGCCGGCGCCGGAGTCCAGGCAGATCACCAGGCCCACATCGCCAAGCCGGCGGCGCAAGGCATCGACATACGGCAGCAAATCGTAAGAGCCGCTTTCTTCGCAGGTCTCAATCAAACCGACGATGCGCGGGTGCGCCACTTGCTGGCTTTTGAGAGCCTGAACAGCGGCGATGCTGGCGTAGGCTGCGTAGCCGTCGTCGGCGCCGCCGCGGCCGTAGAGTTTGCCGTCCTGGTAGCTGGGCGTCCAAGGGCCGAGGTCGGCGCGCCAGCCACTGAACTCGGGTTGCTTGTCCAGGTGACCGTACATCAGCACCGTTTGCGGCGTCTGCCCGGGCACGGCGGCGCGCGTGGCCGCCACTTCAAAAAACAGCACCGGCGTGCGGCCGGGCAAACGAATAATTTCCAGCGTCAGGCCTTCGACTTTTTGCGCTTCAATCCAGCTGGCCGCGTTGCGCACCACCGTGTCGATAAAGCCGTGCTGCGCCCAGTCGCCGTCAAAACCCGGTGACTTGGCTGGAATGGCGATGTACTCGCTGATCTGTCGCAGAATGTCACTGTCCCATTGGGCGCTGACCTGGTTCAGCGCGGTGCTGGCGTTCAGAACGGAAGAAGGCAGACGGGCGGTCATGAGGGCTCCTGACAAAAAAACAAGGTGCTAACACTCTAACGGGAATCGGCCGGGCCTGGCGCGCTCTGGCATTCCCAGAACACCCGCGCCTTGCAGCTGCGGCAAATCTCGGGGTCGAGCTTGGTGAAGATGGTGGCAATGGCTGTGCGCTTGTCGGGGAACTGGTGCTCGGCCCCAAGCAGTCGCGTGAAGCCGGTGGTAGCCCATAGGCGGATGACCTCGGGGCGCGGCCGGTGAAAGTACAGGTCGCCGCCCATGGCGCGTCGGGCGTTGAGCTCGGCCTCCCACAGTTCTGCGCCGGCCAGGTCAATGAAGTTCATGCTTTTGCCCATCACCAGCAAATGCTTTTGCGGCTGGGGCGCGTGGCGCAGGTCGTGCAGCGTGTCGGCCACGTGCTGGGTGGCACCAAAATAAACCTCACCTTCCATGCGCAACAGTTTGAGTTGCGGGCACTCGGGCAATGCATGGCCCGCCGCACTGGCGGCCGGCTCGGGCCTTGCCGCCTCATCGATCACCACAAACTGCCGGTCGGCACGCGTGCTGTCAAAACCCATGGTGCGCATGGCCGGGTGCGAAGTGCGGTACAAAAACGACATCAGCGACAGCAAGGTGCCCAGCAAAATGGCCATCTCCAGGCGGATGGTCACGGTGGC
>CAXNEG010000008.1:0-16897 GCA_964201305.1 Polaromonas sp. | reverse complement strand
TTTCACCAGACCATGGGTTTTGCGAATGCGGTGGCTTTCATTGCCAACGCCGAAGACCATCACCCGGCCCTGGCACTGAGCTACAAACAATGCACTGTGCGCTTTCACACGCATGATGTGAACGGCATCACTGTCAGTGATTTTTTTTGCGCGTCCAAGGTTGACGCCTTGATGGCTTGAAGCCTTCCGGCAAACCTGCCGGCGTGTCACGGCCCGCCGTCTCGGGCACGCAAGAGGGTCTGGTGGTCGCAGGTTTCGGCCGGCACGTTCTGGTTGAAAAGACGGACGGCGAGCGCGTCATTTGCCACCCGCGCGGCAAAAAAGGCCAGGCAGTGGTCGGTGATAGGGTGCGCTGGCTGCCTTCAGAGGACGAAGGCACCATTGAAAAAGTCGAGACGCGCGACAACCTGTTTTACCGGCAGGACGAGCTGCGCACCAAGTCCTTTGCAGCCAACCTGGACCAGGTGCTTATTTTGATGGCGGCCGAGCCGGAGTTCTCTGAGAACCAACTCACACGGGCGCTCATTGCCGCCGAGGCCACGGGCATACGCCCCGTGATTGCGCTGAATAAAAGTGACCTGGCCGAGCCCTTTGGTCGTGCCTGGGCCAAGCTGGCGCCCTACCGCGCCATGGGTTACCAGATGCTGTCGCTGGCGATCAAACCCAAAGTGGAGGACGATCCTGGGCAGACCCCGGTGCAGTCTTTGATGCCGCTGATGCTGGGGAAAAAGACCTTGGTGCTGGGTCCATCGGGGGCCGGAAAAAGCAGTCTCACCAATCTCTTGATACCGCATGCACACGTACTGACAGCGGAGATTTCACAGGCGCTGAATTCCGGCAAGCACACGACCACCAGCACCACGCTTTATTGGATCGACGCCGGCCGCAGCACCGCCTTGATTGACTCCCCGGGTTTTCAGGAATTCGGGCTGCACCACATCGAGCCCATGCACCTGGCCGGCTACATGCCGGATCTGAAAGTCTATTCACAGCACTGCAAGTTCTATAACTGCACGCACTTGCATGAGCCCGGCTGCGGCGTGATTGCGGAGCTGAATCGCAGCGACGCCTCCAGCAGCATCAGCGCCAGCCGCTACCGCTTGTACAGCGAGTTGTTTGCCGAGTTGTCGCAAACGCGTTACTGAGCACTAGCCAACCCCAACTGCTGCCGTCTCTAGCCGATCAGGCGCGCCAGCGTGAGCAGCGCCAACAACACCATCCACAGCACCACGCAACGCCAGACCAGCCCCACGATGCTGCGCAGATGCGCCAGCTCAGGTTCTCGCCCGGGTGTGGCCTGGGTGGCCGGCGGCAATACATTGTCATCGCCCGGGGCAAAAGGCAGACGAATCGCCTTCAAAGCACTGCCGCCCAATCGCACATTGACAGCACCGGCCGTGGCAGCCAGCACCACGCCATCATTGTGAATGGGCGAAGCGGCCTTGGCGTCAAGCGCAAAGCCCTGTGTGTAGTGGCGCCAGCTGTCGATGGCGTCCTCAAAGCTGCCAACCACCGCAAAGCCCAAAGCCGTGAGGCGAGCCGGTAAAAAATCAATCACCCCCCAAGCCACCAGGGCAGCCTGTTGCAGGGCCGGGCTGGCACCCTCACCTGAGGCGCGGAACTTGTAGCTCCAGTAACGCGCGACGAACTCGCTCAAACGGTAAAGCACTGCGCCCGTCGGGCCCAGACCCAAAGCCGCCAAAATACAAAACCAGCTCAAAACGCCAAATACATGGCGATGCGCGGCCAGTACCGAGTGCTCAATGACATGACGCACGATCTCGCTGCGCGGCAACAAACTGGCATCAACTTGCTGCCAATCGGCCAGCAACTGACGGGCAGCTTGTTCATCCCCCATGTCCAGGGCGTCGCGAATGGCTGTGAAATGGTGACTGAACTGGCGAAAACCCAACGATGCGTACAAGACCAGCACGCTCCAGACAAAAGCCAGTAAGCCGTGCACGCTCCACAGCAGCCAGTGGATGCCAAAAGCCAGCACCGCCGGCAGCAGCACTGCCATGGACCAAGCCAGCCAGCCATGCTGCTGGCGACCCGCGTCCAAGTTGCGACTGGACCAGCGCGTCCAAGCGCGCACACCTGCATGCAGTGAATTGCCCGGCGACAGGGGCCGGGCCTGCTCCATCAGCAAGGCAAACAGAACGGCAAAAAAACTCATGCTAAATCATAACGGCGCAGCGTCAGCGCCGGGCCATTCCAAGCTGAGCGGTTCTGGCGCATGGTTCAGGACGCCATAAAACGGTAAAAATTGCGAAGCATCGCGGCCGTGGAACCCCAGATGTAGCGCTCCTTGGGGTCGGCCGGGTCACTGCTGGTGTAAGGCATCGAGAACCATTGACGCACCGCGCCATCCAACTCAAAGGAGTGACGGCGGTGATTGGCAGGGCTCATCAGGTGGCTCAGGGGAACTTCAAAAACATCGGCCACCTCAGCCGGGTTGGGCTTGAGCTCAAAGCCGGGCCGCACCAGCGCCACCACGGGCGTGACGATGAAAGCCGTGCCGGTGATGTAAATAGGCAGAGAGCCCAGCACTTCCACATGACTGGCCGGCAAACCGATTTCTTCATCAGCTTCTCGCAAAGCCGTATGCACAGGGTCGCGGTCGCCCGCATCGGTGCGCCCGCCGGGAAAAGCGATCTGCCCGGAGTGGGTCGATAAATTCAAGCCACGCTCAGTCAGCAGCAGCGTCAGTTCCTGGCGCATGACCAACGCAATAAGCACCGCCGCAGAGGCGGGCTGACGATCACCGAGTTTATTCTCACCACTGCTTTCGGGCGTCCAGACAGGGGGCCGGCGAAAACGTTCCCGCAAAGCCTCTGGCGTGAGATGCTGAGCCGGCACGTCAGGCATGTGCGTGTCCACGCTCAGCACCGGCACAGAGCGGGGGTCAATTTTGGGCGGCGGAAGCGTGATGGTCATAACTAAAAGGGGTTAAGTGGAGCCAAGAAAAAAGCCGCTCAGGGAGCGGCTTTTCACAGGACTGTGTCCGATAGCTTGACGCCGCCTATCAGGCCGCTTTGGCGCCCAGCTTTTCCTTGATACGTGCCGACTTGCCGCTGCGGCTGCGCAGGTAATACAGCTTGGCGCGACGCACATCACCGCGGCGCTTGACTTCGATCTTGGCGATCAGGGGACTGTAGAGCTGGAATGTACGCTCGACGCCTTCGCCATTGGAGATCTTGCGAACGATGAAGCTGGAGTTCAGGCCGCGATTGCGCTTGGCAATCACCACGCCTTCGAAAGCCTGCATACGCTTGCGAGTGCCCTCGACCACGTTGACGCTCACGATGACGGTATCGCCAGGGGCATACGCGGGAAAGCTTTTGTTCAGACGCGCAATTTCTTCTTGCTCAAGGGTTTGAATCAGGTTCATACAATTTCCATCTCACTTCATTTTTCGTTCATGCACGCGCTACGCTAAAGACCGCAAATCCAGAGGTGACAAAGACAGTAAAACGTCGTCGCTTGGTTGCAGTGGCCGCCAGAGGACCGAAAAGCCCACGATTATAGCCAATTACAGCGAGCCGCCGGTTGTGTCGGCCAGCCCTGCCAAAAAAGCCTCATCTGCAGGCGTCAATCGTCCGGCTGCCCGGGCCGCCGCCAGTAAGGCCGGGCGCCGGGCCTGGGTCAGAGACAGCCGCTGTTCCCGGCGCCAGCGCTCTATGTCCGCATGGTGGCCCGACAGCATCTGCGCTGGCACGTTCTGGCCCCGCCAGGTTTCGGGCCGGGTGTAATAAGGGCAGTCGAGCAGGCCGTCGATCGCCGGGTTGAAGCTGTCAAACTGGTGACTTCCCTCGTCGTTGAGCACGCCGGGTTGCAGGCGAGTGACCGCGTCAATCAGGGCCATGGCGGCGATTTCGCCGCCTGAGAGCACAAAATCACCCAAGCTGATCTGGCAGTCCACATGCGCTTCAATGAAACGCTGGTCCACGCCTTCATAGCGGCCGCAGACCAGCACCGCACCGCTCGAAGCCGCCCAGCCTGCCACGGCGCTGTGGTTCAGGGCCTGGCCAATAGGTGAAAACAAGACCACCGGTGCGGGCGTCGCCTCGCCTACAGCTCGCTCCGCGCGTATGGCCTCCAGGCACAAGGCCAGCGGCTCGGCCATCATGACCATGCCGGGTCCACCGCCAAAGGGCCGGTCATCGACGCGCCGGTAACTACCTTCCGAATACTCTCGCGGGTTCCACAAGCGCAGCTGCACTTGGCCGGACTCGTAGGCACGGCGCGTCACGCCGCTGCTCAAAAAGGGGGCGAAAAGCTCAGGAAAAAGGGTGATGACGTCAAAACGCATGCGGGTATTGTGCGCGGCGCGGGAAACAGGGGCCGGGGTCAATAGTCGGGCTGCCAATCCACCGTGATGCGCTTGCCAGCCACATCCACCGCATCAACGTAGGCGGCCACAAAGGGGATCATGCGCTCGGCGGCGCAGGGGGTGCCGTTCTCGGCAAGCGCCTGGTATTCGACGCACAGCACCGCATGCGGACCGGTGGTCATGAGGTCACGTACCGTGCCCATGTTCAGTCCTTCACGGTTGATGACATCCAAGCCGATCAGATCGACCCAGTAATACTCGTCTTTGGAAGCACTTGGGAAACTGCTTCGCGGCAAAAAAATACGTGCTCCCCGCAAAGCCTCGGCGGCGCTACGGTCTTCGAGGCCGGCAATTTTAGCGACCACGGTGTCCGAATGCACCTTGCACTCTTGCAGGCTGATCGATACGGTGGACGAGAAAGCGGAAAAGCCCGGGCGAAACCGGGCTTCGGGGGCTTGTAAAAACCAGTCTTTGGCCGCAAAAAGAGCCTCAGGCTCTGCGCTGTGCGGCAGCACCTTGACCCAGCCCTTGACGCCCCAGGCGTCGAGAATGCGACCTACTTCTATCGCATCTTCGGGCAAGACGGCCTGCTTGAGGCCAAGTGAAAGTTCAGTCGCCATGTTGCTGCATGTCATGCCATGGCTGGCGGGTTGGCGGGCCTTCGCGAGAAAGCCTGCAAGCCCGATCAGGCCACTTTGGAAGCGCCCTGTTTGACCAGCCGCTCAACGGTTGGCGAGGCTTGTGCGCCTACGCCGAGCCAGTGGGTCAGACGGTCTTGCTCAATGCGCAAGCCCTCTTCGCCACCTTTGGCGATCGGGTTGTAAAAACCGATACGCTCGATGAAACGACCATCGCGGCGAACGCGTTTGTCAGCCACAACGATATTGAAAAAAGGACGGTGCTTGGAACCGCCGCGCGAGAGTCGAATGACGACCATGATTTATCCTTCGGGTGGTGGGAAGACAAAATTGTCAGCCCAACATGAGTTTGCAGCGCTTGAGACACACGACATGGCCACCCGGCCAGCGAATTGCTGCAAAGCCGCAGATTATAGTCCGAGACACAGCCAAGCGAGCACCCATGACGATACTGCGCCCAAGCCAAGAACCAGACCTGCCGGCCATCACCGCCATTTACAGCCACCACGTGCTGTACGGCAGCGGCACCTTTGAAACAGAGCCCCCCTCGCTGGCCGACATGAGGGCCCGCCGCGCCGAGGTGCTGGCCCGGCAACTGCCCTACCTGGTGGCAGAGGACGGTGACCGCATTCTGGGCTTTGCTTACTGCAACTGGTTCAAGCCCAGGCCGGCTTACCGCTTTTCGGCCGAAGACTCCATTTACCTGACCCCCGATGTGCACCGCCACGGTCTGGGCCGTGCCCTGCTGGCAGAACTCGCGGCGCAAGCCGAAGCAGCCGGCGTGCGCAAGCTGATCGCCGTCATTGGCGACTCGGCCAACGCCAGCTCCATCGGCGTGCACCGCAGCGTCGGTTTTGAGCAGGTGGGCGTGCTCAAGTCCTGCGGCTGGAAGTTTGAGCGCTGGCTCGATGTGGTGCTGATGGAAAAAACCCTGGGCGCAGGCAACGGCAGCCCGCCGCAATCTACTGGGGTTTAATGCACGGGCGGCTAGCAGCTACTAAAACCTATCTTCTTTCCAATTGAACTGCATGAAAAACAAAACCCTGACCACCTGGCTCACTTTCCTGGGTGGTCCGCTGGGCTTGCACCGCTTTTACCTGCATGGGCTAAGTGACACACTGGGCTGGGCCATGCCCATACCGACTGCGCTGGGGATCTACGGCATTCAGCGCATGCAACAGTTCGGCATGGACGACGCTCTGAGCTGGGTGCTGATTCCGCTGCTCGGCTTCACCATGGCTGGCTGCGCACTGACCGCCATTGTTTTCGGGCTGACCGCCACTGAAAAGTGGAATGCCCGCTTTAACCCGGACGCCGCACCTGATGCGCCCCCGGGCCAAACCAGCTGGCTGACTATTTTGGCCGTGGCGGCGGCGTTGCTGGGCGGCACCACTGCCATGACGGCCAGCCTGGCCTTTAGTTTTCAGCACTATTTCGAATTCCAGGTCGAAGAAGCGCGCAAGATCTCTCAGTAAACAACAGCGCCGGCGCGCTGTGCTTTAGCTCACCAGCATGAGCGCCAGAGTCAAAGTCAGCATGGACATGGCGGTAGACACGGCCACACTGGCGGTGATGAGTTCCTGGGCAACGCTGTAGCGCTGCGAAAAAAGAAACACATTGGCGCCCATGGGCAAGGCCGCGGCCGCCACCATCACCGCCATCGGCAGGCCGCTCACGCCCATCCAGAAGCACAGTGCAAACACCAGCAGCGGGTGCAGGATATTTTTAACACCGGCCAGCACCAGGGCCGGCCGCCAGTAGACCCCGACACGCGTGTAGGCCAGCGTGATACCCACCAACAGCAAGGCCACCGGGCTGAAGGCCTTGGCCATCAGGTCCAGCGGGGTTTCAATCGCCTGGGGCAGTTGCCAGCCGAGCCGGGCAAACAGCAAGCCCGCCAGCAAGGGCATCGTCAAGGGGTGCCAGATACTGTTCTTAATGCCATTGAGCACCGTGGCCAGCGCGTGGCGCGTGGCGGCACCGGGCAACTGCTCGCGCGCCACGGCCAGCTCCAACATCACCGTCGCACTGGTCAGCAGCACCAGCGAATGCACAGCCACCAGCGTCAGCAGCGTTACCAGCCCGGCCGGGCCGTAGACCAGGGAAACCAAGGCAATGCCGATCATGATGGTGTTGGAATACGTGGCCGCCAGGGCCAGCACTGCGGCGCGTCGGTTAAAGCCTTGCAACAAAAAAGTGCTGCCAAACAACAGACCGACCGCCACAAAATAAGCTGCCACGGGCTTGAAATCGAGTTGCTCAAGGTGCACGCGGCTCATGGTGCGAAACAACAGCGCCGGCGTGAGCAACAAAAACACCAGGTTCGACAGGTCCTTGACGGCGGTCTCGCGAACCCAGCCAAGTCGGGCGGCGGCAAAGCCTGCGCAGATCAGCAAAATAACGGGCAAAAGCGAAGTCAACACCAGAGAATTCATGGCATTGATCTTAGCTTCGACAATTTTGCAGCAGCCCAGCTACGCTGCGCTACCGGGCTGCGAATCTCGGCTAAATGCCCTTGAAGCTGAAGTTGTAAATGCTCGGACATGCCCGCCTCTTAGGAAAGAAAAATATCGACGTCTGCGTCTTTCAGGCGGGACGATTCAACACCCTCTTGCAGCTGGAAATGACCCGCTTGTAACTGTGCAATAAACAAGCGCAGAAAGGCACTTGTACAGGGCATCACATCACGGGCAATGGAGCGCGTGATTTGAATGGCGCGGTGAAAATCTCCAAAAGCCAAAGCTCTGTGCGTAGTTTGCGCATGGATCGAAGACTGGCAACTTAAACTGGGCAAAAAAGTCATTCCGAGCCCCGCCGCGATCATGCCTACCAAGGTAGATTGTTGATCCACTTCGATCAAGGGCACCGGGCTTTTGATCTTGTCGAGCAGCGGATTGACCATGTCCCGAATCGCCCCACGCCGCATCACGATGAACTGCTGACGCTGCAAATCCTTCAAGTAAATATTTTGTTGTTGTGCCAACGGGGTTGAGCTGCAACCTACCCACCGCAAACGATCTTTCAGTATGGGCAAGTTCTTCAAATTTTCGCCTTTTTGCGCATTTGAAAAAATGGCGAAATCGCCTTCGCCCGAATCCATCAACAGGCGCAGTTGAGGGTCAGGGTGATCATGCACCTGGATCTCGACTTCTGGATGCAAGTCACCATAGGACTTCACCACCATCGGAAGCAGCAGGTGTGCCACAGAGGGGATGCTGAGCACGCAAACACTGCCTTGCTGGCCGTTCGCCCACTGTCGTGTGTTGTACAGCAAGCGTTTGTTCATTTCCAGCACCCGCTGCGCATCCCTGAAAAAAACAAGGCCCGCGGGTGTTAACTGAAGAGAGCGGGTGCTGCGCGTCATGAGCTTGACACCGGCAATGGCTTCCAAATTTGTAATGGCTTGACTGAATGCAGGTTGCCCCATGTGCAACTGACTGGCCGCTTTGACCATGGAGCCACTTTCGGCTGCGCTGACAAAGGCTTGCAAATGCCGAGGGTTAAAGTAATTCATTTAAATCAAAGAATGAATCATAAAAATCAATTTGTCGCATGGATTAAAGTTTACTAGCATGCAAAAAAGTTGTTCCAAAGACCCGGGTCCATTGAGTATGAAAACTGTTTTCGTTTTATTTGACTCACTCAATCGTAAAGCCTTGAGTTGCTATGGCGGCCAAGACATCGCCACACCCAATTTCCAACGCTTGGCAGACCGCTCTGTGGTGTTTGATAACCATTACGTCGGCAGCCTGCCATGCATGCCCGCTAGGCGGGATTTGCACACGGGACGACTGAACTTTCTACACCGAGGATGGGGGCCACTGGAGCCGTTTGACCATTCCTTTGCAGCGCTGCTGCACAAGCATAATGTCTACAGCCATTTGATTTCAGACCACTTCCATTACTGGGGGGACGGCGGGGCCACGTACCACAACCGGTACGACACCTACGACTTCATCCGCGGGCAGGAAGGCGATCCTTGGAAGGCTATGGTGGATCCACCATGGAAGCGTTTCAAGGAGATGTATCACCCGATTCAGTATTCTGAACAGCGGCGCAACAAGTTGTCGCGCAACATGATCAACCGCGAACACATCCAGGATTACCAGGACTTCCCATCGGTTCGGTGCTTTGATTCAGGCTTGGATTTCCTCAACACCAACCAAGGCGCGGACCAATGGTTGTTGCACCTGGAAACGTTTGATCCGCATGAGCCATTTCATGCGCCCAAGGAGTTTCGCCAAGCTTTTTCGACGGATTACAAAGGCCCCACGCTGGACTGGCCCCCCTATGCGCGCGTAACCGAGACCTTTGACGAATGCGAAGAGTTACGCGCCAACTACGCCGCCATCCTCGCGCTGTGCGACCACGAATTAGGGCGTCTACTGGACCATTTTGATACCCACGATTTGTGGAAAGACACCGCATTGGTCGTCACCACAGACCATGGCTTTTTGCTGGGCGAGCACGACTGGTGGGCGAAAAATATCATGCCTTGCTACAACGAAGTGGCGCATATTCCGCTGTTTATTCACCATCCCGACCATGCGGTACAAGCCGGCACCCGAAGACAGTTGTTAACACAAACAATGGACATCATGCCCACACTGATGGACATTTACGGCGCGCCTTTGCCGCCCGAAGTGACAGCCCATTCTTTGCTTCCCGCCTTGGCGTCAGCGCAGATTCAAAACCGCGAGGCTTGTATTTACGGGGTTTTTGGTAGCGCTGTGAACGTGACCGATGGGCGCTACACCAGCTTCATCTACCCGCCCGATGTGCATGGGGGAGATCTGAATCAATACACCCTGATGCCGATGCACATGAAAGAGTTTTTCAGTATCGACGAGTTGCAGCAAGCTGAACTGGTGAAGTCGATGCCCTTTTCGAGAGCCGCTCCGGTGATGAAAATTCCGGCCACCCCTAAATCTCCTTTTTACAACCACCAAGGGCCCGGCACATTGAAAGACACCGTCTCGGCGACGTTCGATTTACACACCGACCCTTTACAAAAATCTCCGCTAACTGATCCCGTCATTCAAGCACGCCTTCATCAACTGGCGATTGCGCAAATGAAACTGCAACATGCACCGGCCGAATATTTCAAGCGCCTGGCTCTGGCAGCTTGACCACTTTAACTAACTTGACAAGGACTAGAGAATGAAATTCCTCGCAATGCTCTTCATGTTGATCAGCCCATTTTCTGGCGCTTGGTCGCAAACCGATTTCCCCAACAAACCGGTGACCCTGGTGGTGGCCACACCCGCGGGAGGCGCCACCGACAAAACCGTGCGCTTGCTAGCCAAGCAACTTCAACTCAAATGGAAAAACGGTGTCGTGGTTGAAAACCGTGTCGGTGCTTCGGGCAATATTGCCTCAGCCTATGTGGCCAAAGCCAATCCCGATGGCTACACCTTGCTGGTGTCCGCCGGGCCGTTTGCCATCAATCCCAGCCTGTTCAAAACCTTGCCTTTTGATACCAAAAAAGAATTTTTGCCCGTAGCACAAATTTCCAGTTTTGCCAGCGTGTTGTTGGTGCACGAATCCTTTTCAGGCAAAAATTTAAATGACTTCATTGCTAATGCCAAAAACCCGAAAGAGCCCCTGGCTTATGCCTCAGCGGGCAGCGGAACTGCGCAACACCTGGGGATGGAGCTACTCAGAAGCAAACTCAAATTGAACCTCAACCATATTCCGTACAAGGGCGGTGCACCCGCCATGAACGACTTGTTGGCCGGTCATGTCAAAGTCATGTTGGCGGGCATGGGCGATGCAAGCCCCCATCTGAACTCGGGCAGGGTTGTTCCACTGGTCACCACAGGCAAGGCCCGTTCAGCCTTGTTGCCGAACATCCCAACGCTGCAAGAGTTGGGGATTTTGGACTTTGACGCCTCCGGCTGGTGCGGCTTGCACGCCCCCGCCGGAACGCCGGCTGACCTGATCAACAAGATCAATCAAGACGTCATGGCCGCTTTGGCAGACCCTGCCATTCGCCAAGGCATGGCCGCCATGGATGTCGAGCCACGACCCACCACGGTGCCTGAGTTCAAACAATTCATGGACAGCCAGTTTGCCAAATGGAAAGAGGCCGTTGACTTTTCCGGCGCTAAAGCCGATTGAACGACAAAGGTATGCCCGCCTTGGATATCAACCCCACAGTTCGAATTCAAGACGGGCCTTACGCAGCAGAAATTTCGCCCTCTGCTGGCGGGCGTTTGTTGTCACTGACCTACACCGATGCCAACCAATTGCTAGATTGCATCGTGCCTTGGCAAGGCATTGACGCATTCGAAGAGCATGACTGGCCCAAAGCCGGGGCCTTTGTCATGCTTCCCTTTACCAATCGTTTGGCTCCCGCCCAATTCAGCTGGCAAGATCAAACTATCTCCCTGCTTAACGGTTCGCCCACTGGTCAAGGACTTCATGGTTTCGGGCACCGGCGTTCATGGCAGCTGCGGCAGACAAGGCCGCACAGTGCAGAACTGGTGTTGATGTACCCGGCCCAAGATGCAGAGTGGCCATGGCCTTTTGAAGCGACTCTGTCCTACCAGCTCAGTGAGACGGGTTTGCAAATGGCGTTGACCGTTTGCAACACATCCACTGGCGTGATGCCCTTGAGCCTGGGGTGGCATCCTTTTTTGCCTCACTCAACAGTGCCCCCAGAAGATCCGGGTGACTACTCCGTCCATGCGCAACGTCAACACGCCATTGGCTTGGACGGTTTGGGCCTGGCTGAGCTGTCCGTTGAGCCAGTACCGATGCAGACCTTTGCGCTGACAACAGAGCAAGCAGGTACCACCGCGTTTGAACATTACAGCGGCACAGTAATGTTACCGCTGACTGCAAATTGGCGTTTGGCCATGACCAGCGAACATGCAGCGCATCTGTTGGTCCACACCCCATCGGGGCTAAGGCATCTGTGCGTGGAGCCCATCAGTGCACTGCCAGGTGCTTTGAAGCAGGACGTGCGTACAAGAAACCAGCTCCGCCTGAAGCCGGGTTGCACAGCCAGATTGGTTTGCACCCTAGGCCTGCAAGCCATCTCGGCGCCAACGGGTGCTATCGGTGGCAAAGCGGCTGCGCTGCGCAGGGCCGCCTAGGTCTTGACCAGTCTGGCGAAGGTCTTGCGAAACTTCTCGACCTTGGGCCCGGCCACCGCCACGCAATAGCCTTGAAAAGGGTTGCGCTCAAAAAAGTCCTGGTGGTAATCCTCGGCCTGCCAATAGTTGCTCAGTGGCAGCACCTCAGTGACGATGGGCCGGCCGAACACTTTGGCCTGCGCCATGTCGGCCAGCATGTTGCTGGCGATGTCGCCTTGCTCGGGTGACGAAACATAGATGCCGCTGCGGTACTGCGTGCCCGCGTCATTGCCCTGGCGGTTCAGGGTGGTCGGGTCGTGAATCACGAAAAAGATTTCCAGAATCTCACGCAGGCGGATCTGCGCGGGGTCAAACACCAGCTTGACTACTTCGTTGTGGCCGGTGTCGCCGCTGCAAACCTGTTCGTAGCTCGGCTTGGTCACGTGGCCATTGCAATAGCCGGATTCCACATCGGTCACCCCGCGCACTTTGACGTACACCGCTTCGGTGCACCAAAAACATCCGCCGCCCAAGGTGATGGTCTGCAATTCGCTCATGAAAATATGTCCTTGTCGTGGGCTGAAGTACCCGATTTTGCCTTTCACCGCGCCCGCGCTCACAGCGTGGCCGGCAAACTTGCCTGCACCGCATGGACAAAGGCGCTCAGGGCCGGGCTGTCGCGGCTGGTTTTCCAGAGGCATTGCGTCTCGTAGCGCATGCGCTGGTCTTGCAGCGGCACAAACACCGCACCGGCCAAGGCCGACTGCGCCAGTGCTGCCGGCACCAGCGCCACCACGCTCAGCCAATGCCGCAATTCAAAGCGGATCTCCGGATCCAGCCCCGATGCTGCGCACATGGCCAGGATGCGTTCGTGATAGTCCGGCGACACTGCTTTAGAGACCACGGCAAAGGGCTGGCCTTGTAACTGCGCCAAATCCAGGTCGCGCTGCCCCGCCAGCGCATGCCCCGCCGGCAAACACGCCACCAGCGACTGGCTGGCCACGCGGATTTGCGACAGCTCCGGCGGCACCCGGGTGGTGTGCACAAAACCCAGGTCAATGCGGTCTTGCGCCAGCGCCATCAGTTGCTCGCTGGAGCTGAGTTCTTGCAGAAGCAAGCGCAGCCGCGGATGGCCGGTTTGAAATTGCGCCAGCATGGCCGGCAGGCCGTTGAACAACATGGTCCCGGAAAAGCCGATGGTCAAGCTACCCACCATGCCTTCGCCGACGTCCTTGGCCAGGCTGGCGGCCTGCGCGGCTTGCGCCAGCAAGGCGCGCGCCGCCGGCACAAAGGCCAGTCCGGCGGCAGTGAGCTGGACCGATTTGCTGTTGCGCGTCAGCAGGCGCGCGCCGACCGAGGCTTCGAGCTGCTGAATATTGAGCGACAGCGGCGGCTGTGAAATCGCCAGCCGCCGGGCCGCCCGGCCGAAGTGCAGTTCCTCGGCCAGAACCAGAAAGTAGCGAAGGTGACGAAATTCCATAGATATAAAAAATGTATTGTTGGATCGATAATCTGTATTAGACAGCTATTCATGACTGCCGAACAATCAGCCCTACACTTTTCGGATCTACACAGGAGACAGCCCATGGCCACCAAATTCAGCTGGGAAGACCCGTTCTTTCTGAGCCAGCAGCTCAGCGACGACGAGCGCGCCATCGTCGATGCCGCGCACAACTTTTGCCAGGAAAAGCTGCAAACCCGCGTGCTGATGGCCGCGCGCCACGAAAAATTTGACCGCGAAATCATGAACGAAGCCGGGGCCATGGGCTTTTTGGGCAGCACCATCGAAGGCTACGGCTGCGCCGGCCTGAGCTATGTGGCTTACGGCCTGATTGCCCGTGAGGTCGAGCGCGTGGACAGCGGCTACCGCAGCGCCATCAGTGTGCAAAGCTCATTGGTCATGCACCCCATCAACGAATACGGAAGCGAAGCACAAAAGCAAAAATTTCTGCCCAAGCTGGCCACAGGCGAATGGGTGGGCTGCTTCGGCCTGACCGAGCCCAACCACGGCTCGGACCCGGCCAGCATGCTCACGCGCGCCAAGCCGGTCGCCGGCGGCTTCATCATGAAGGGCGCCAAGATGTGGATCACCAACAGCCCGATCGCCGACGTCTTCGTGGTCTGGGCCAAGCTCGAAGACGCGGACGGCAAGGTCGGCGGCCAGGAAAGCATACGCGGCTTCATCCTGGAAAAAGGCATGAAAGGCCTGAGCGCTCCGAAGATCGAAGGCAAGATGAGCTTACGCGCCTCGGTCACCGGTGAGATTGTCATGGACGATGTGTTTGTGCCTGAAGCCAACCTGATGCCGAATGTCAGCGGTCTCAAGGGCCCGTTCGGTTGCCTGAACAAGGCGCGTTACGGCATTGCCTGGGGCGCTTTGGGCGCGGCCGAAGACTGCTGGCTGCGCGCCCGCCAGTACACCATGGACCGCCAGCAGTTCGGCCGACCGCTGGCGCAAAACCAGCTGATCCAGAAAAAACTCGCCGACATGCAAACCGAAATCGCCCTCGGCCTGCAAGCCTGCCTGCGCGTGGGCCGCCTGATGGACGAAGGTCAGGCCGCGCCCGAGATGATCTCTATGATCAAGCGCAACTCCTGCGGCAAGTCGCTGGACATCGCCCGCATGGCGCGCGACATGCACGGCGGCAACGGTATTCATGATGAGTACCACGTGATCCGCCACATGATCAACCTGGAAACCGTCAACACCTACGAAGGCACGCACGATGTGCATGCGCTGATACTGGGCCGGGCGCAAACCGGGCTGCAGGCTTTTTATTGAGACCAGGGCACTTACAAACGCCCCCCGCAGTCCAAAGTAAGTGACCACTGCGGCAACAAGCACTCGTAAGGGATTGCTTGATCGCGCTGAGATGGGGTGCTACATTACTAACCAATCAGTCAGTAACAAAGCCCGATCTGCCGTATGCCGCTTTCTCAATTTTGCTCTGAGCCTGGTGCCGCCCCGCTGCCCAAGCGGGCCAGGCGCAAAGAAGCGCGTCCGGGTGAACTCCTAGACGCTGCGCTCGACCTCTTTGTAGAAAAAGGCTTTGCCGGCACCCGCATGGAAGAAGTGGCCGAGCGTGCCGGCGTCTCCAAAGGCACGGTGTTTTTGTATTTCCCCAGCAAAGAAGATCTTTTCAAGGCGGTGGTGCGGCACAACATTTCGGGTCAATTCCCGCAGTGGAATGCCGAATTTGAAAGCTTTCAAGGCAGCAGCGCCGACATGCTGCGCTATTGCATGCAGACCTGGTGGGACCGGGTGGGCGCCACCAAGGCCTCGGGCATCAGCAAACTGATGATCAGCGAAGGCCGCAACTTTCCCGAGATTGCAGCCTTTTACCAGCTTGAAGTTGTCACCCCCGGCCACAAGCTCATCAAACGGGTGCTGCAACGCGGCATTGACCAAGGCGAATTCCGCGCCATCGATGTGGACCAGGCCGTTTACGGGGTCATTGCGACCATGGTATTTTTAATCCTCTCGAAGCATTCGATAGGAATGTGTTTGAAAGATGACATGACCCTCGACCCCCATGCCTACATTGCTTGCCAGGCCGGTATTTTTGCGCATGGTTTATCGCTTGACACCAGCCCAGAGGCCTGGTGCGCAAACACACCAAACCAGGCAGGCCTTCAATGAAACGCACGCTAGGCTGGGTCATAGCGGCCCTTGGTGTGCTGGCGATTGCCTTGGCCTTGGGGCGCGCTTACACAGCGCGCAATGCGCCAGCCCCGGCGCTTGCAGCCTCGCCGGTCGCCGGCCAGATCGAGTTAGCAGCCACCGATGTGATATCGATCCAACTCATGGACATCACCCAGGGCCTGCGTGTGACGGGCGTGCTCAAGGCCGTGAACTCAGCGCTTGTCAAAGCGCGCGTCGCCGGCGAGTTGCAAATGCTGAGCGTGCGCGAGGGCGACACGGTCACTGCCGGTCAGGTGCTCGCCCAAATAGACCCCCGTGAATTCCAAGCCAGACTGCAGCAAGCGCAACAACAGGCTGATGCCGCGCTGGCCCAGATCGATATCGCTCAACGCCAGTTCGCCAACAACAAGGCTCTGGTCGACCAGGGCTTCATTTCTAAAACAGCGCTGGACACCTCGCTGTCGAACTTGCAGGCGGCGCAGGCCACGCACCGGGCCGCATTGGCTTTCGCAGACATTGTTCGTCAATCGCTGAACGACACCGTGCTCAAAGCCCCGATCGCCGGTCAAGTCTCGCAGCGCCTGGCGCAACCGGGCGAGCGGGTCGGGGTCGATGCACGCATTCTAGAAATTGTGGACCTGCGCCAGATCGAACTCGAATCCAACTTACCCTCTGTAGAGCTCCCCAAACTCAAATTGGGCCAGCTGGCCCAACTGCGCGTAGAAGGCGCTGAGGGTCGGGTCACAGCACGTTTGGTGCGGGTCAATCCCAGCGCGCAACTGGGCACACGCACCTTTTTGATTTACCTGAGAATTGAACAGCCTGCAGGGCAGAAACTGGCGCTTCGTCAGGGACTTTTTGCTGAAGGATTGCTGAACGCCAGCAGCACGCGCGTGCTGGCCGTGCCACTCAAGAGCGTGCGGACAGACCAGGTCCTGCCTTTTGTGCAACTGGTTCGTGAGGGCAAGGTGCATCACCAAACCGTGTCGCTGGGCCTGCGGGGCATGGCGGACTCTGAGGAAATGGTGGCCGTAGAAGGCCTGCGTGAAGGCGACCTGCTGATCAAAGGAGCTACCGGCCTGCTGCGCCAAGGCAGCACGGTGCTGTTCACACCCAACTCGCCAGCGCCAGCAGCAGCGAGTCCGCCGGCTGCTGCCGGCGCCGCACGCTGAACCGCACGCCATGTGGTTCACCCGCGTCAGCC
>CAXNEG010000007.1:0-18236 GCA_964201305.1 Polaromonas sp. | reverse complement strand
GGTTGGCAACTGCCCAAGCGCTCTGTTTCAGGGCTGGAGCAGGCCAGCGGGGGCGCAGACTTCAAAATCAACAAAGCCACGCTGTGGGGCGGCAATCTGTGTTTGCTCGCCTCACTGGTTGGAACACCTTACCTGCCCAAGATCAAAGGTGGTGTGCTGTTTATTGAGGACGTCAATGAGCACCCTTACCGGGTTGAGCGCATGCTGAGCCAGCTGCTGCACGCAGGTGTGTTGGCACAGCAAAAAGCCATTGTGTTTGCTCAGATCAGCAACTACAAACTGGTGCCGCACGACAAAGGCTTTCAATTGGCCAGCGTGGTTCAGTGGTTGCAGTCCCAGGTCAAGGCGCGCGTGCTGACCGGCTTGCCCTTTGGCCATGTGCCCACCAAAGTGTTGCTCCCGGTGGGTGCCTCTGTGAGCTTGTTGGTGGAAGGGCGTGACGCCTTTTTGCTATGGGGTCACACGCACTGAATAAGAACTCAATAAGCTACGTGCTTACTTGACCAGCAGAACGGGTACTTCGGCGTCTGTCAAAACCCGCTGTGCCACGCTTCCCATGACAGCGCGCCCCAGCAAACCATGGCCGTGTGTGCCCATCACAATCATGTGGGCTTTTTCGCGGCGTGTCGCATTCAGCACTTCATTGGCTGCTGAGCCAATCACCCAGACCGCTTTGTATTTGATTTTGTGCTTGCCAAGGAAGCGCTCAATGGGCTTGAGTACTTTGCCGGCCTCATCCGCGTGGTAGTCATTGACAGTTGCCGCACCCACCATGCGCTTGACGCGCCCTGGAATCGGCGCTTGCACATTCAACACCAGCAATTCATCAGATGGGCCACACTGACCTTCATGCGTCACTAAAAACGCCAGGGCTTTTTTGGTGTAAGTGCTGCCATCGACAGCCATCAAGAGTTTCATTTTTTTCCCAGAAGTTAAAAATCAGGTTGTTGTGCAGGAGATGGCTTCAGTATTCAGTGGCGTTCAGCCTCTTTGTTCTGACTGGAGCGGAGCACCAGCACGGGTACGGGTGACAGACGAATGATCTGTTCAGCACCGCTACCCATCAGCACACGGCCGAGTCCTCGGCGTCCGTGTGTGCCGACGACCATCAGATCTGCGTTAAAGCGGGTGGCCGAATCAGCCACTACCTCAGCAAGACGTTCACCAAAGTTGTCGAACAACTGCGTGTCCGCCTGCACGCCCTCAGCCCGTGCCAGCGCCAGTGCGTCGTCTAAAATTTTTCTTCCACTTTGGCGCATCACTTCAATGACATCCCCTGAATACGCGCCATAGGGGTCGGCGGTCATGGGTGTCAAACCTTCGACCACATGGACCAGGTGCACACAGCCCTTTGACTCCCGGGCCATTTGTAATGCAGTCACCAAGGCCTTTTGGGCCGTCTCGCTGCCGTCGACTGGTACCACGATACGTTTGTACATAGCTTTCTCCTGTTGTTGTTATCAAGTGTCAGCCACGGCACGTGCACCTGACTTGATATGCATCAACAGTTCGCTATGAAGGCTAGGAAGTCAGCTCGGGCCATGTGCCGGGCATGTTGTCATTGAGCCTAAAGAGGTGAGCGCTTTAGCTTCCAATGGCCAGCGCCAACTCGGTGCCCTGCTTGATGGCGCGTTTAGCGTCGAGTTCAACCGCTTGATCAGCGCCGCCTATGAGGTGCACGCTGCAACCTGCTTCCAGAAGTTCGGCTTGCAGTTCGCGTTGCGGGTTTTGACCGGCGCACAGCACCACGGTGTCGGCAGGTATCAACATGTCTTTGTCGTCCACCGTGATGTGCAGGCCGGCGTCATCAATTTTGCGGTAACTCACGCCGTTGAGCATTTCAACATGCCGGTTTTTCAGCGAGGTGCGGTGAATCCAGCCTGTGGTTTTGCCCAGGCCCTCACCGACTTTCCCTGTCTTGCGTTGCAGTAAAAAGAGCTTGCGCGGGCTTTTTTCAATCACTGCAGCCTGTAAGCCACCCCGACTGCGGTATTGGGTGTCCACGCCCCACTCAGCAAAAAACTTGGCCTTGTCCAGGCTGGGACTGGTGCCGGAGTGCAACAGGTATTCAGCCGTGTCAAAACCGATCCCGCCGGCGCCAATCAAGGCCACGGTCTTGCCCACTTGGCACTTGTCCCGAAGTACATCCAGATAACCCACCACCTTGTGATGCCTGATGCCTTCGATCTCCGGCACGCGCGGGCTCACGCCTGTAGCCAGCACCACTTGTTTGAAGCCGGCAGCTGTCAAGTCTTTGGCACTGACGCGCTTGTTCAGCTTCAATGTGACACCGGTCAA
Source organism: Polaromonas sp. (assembly GCA_964201305.1). Classification (GTDB taxonomy): domain Bacteria; phylum Pseudomonadota; class Gammaproteobacteria; order Burkholderiales; family Burkholderiaceae_C; genus Polaromonas. The sequence goes on along the minus strand of CAXNEG010000007.1, from coordinate 15,938 downwards.
GTCGATCTGCTTTCCAAAGTAGCGCAGGGTTTCGTGAAACTCTTCTTTGCCAGGCACTTGTTTGGCCACGTTGAATTGACCACCGATTTCGCTGGCGCCATCAAACAGGGTTACATCAAAGCCGCGCCTGGCGGCCGTGGTGGCAAAAGCCAAACCGGCCGGCCCTGCGCCCACCACAGCAATGCGCTCTTTGGAGGGGGCAGGGGTCTCAACCATAAGCGTCTCGTTGCAGGCGCGCGGATTGACCAGGCAGGAGGTGAGCTTGCCGCCAAAGGTGTGGTCCAGGCAGGCCTGGTTACAAGCGATGCAGGTGTTGATTTCGTCGGCTTTGCCAAGAGCCGATTTGTTGACAAATTCGGCATCGGCCAGGAAAGGGCGGGCCAAGGAGACCATGTCAGCCATGCCATCGGCCAAAATTTGCTCCGCAATTTCGGGGGTATTGATGCGATTGGTGGCGACCACCGGAATGCCGACCTTGCCCTTGAGTTTTTGCGTGACCCATGCAAAGGCAGCTCTTGGCACTTTGGTGGCAATGGTCGGGATGCGTGCTTCATGCCAGCCAATGCCGGTGTTCAAAATGCTGACGCCCGCAGCCTCTAGTGCCTGGGCCAGTTGCAGCACTTCTTCATGGGTAGAGCCGCCCTCAACCAGGTCGAGCATCGACATTCGAAAAATAATGATGAAATTAGGCCCCACTTTAGCGCGTGTGCGGCGTACGATTTCGATTGGAAAAGCGATACGGTTTTCATAGCTGCCACCCCATGCGTCTTCGCGCTGGTTGGTTTGCGTGACAATGAACTCGTTGATCAAGTAGCCTTCAGAGCCCATGATTTCTACGCCGTCGTAGCCTGCGCTTTGGGCTAAAAACGCGGCATTCACATAGTCTTCAATCGTCTGCTCGATCTCTTCACCGGTCAATGCATGCGGGCGAAACATATTGATCGGGGCCTTCAAGGCGCTGGGAGCTACCAGATCCGGGTGGTAGGCATAACGTCCGAAATGCAGGATCTGCATGGCGATCTTGCCTCCGGCGTCATGCACGGCTTGGGTCACCACTTTGTGTTTGTCGGCCTCAGCCTGGTTTGTCATGCGGGCGCCGCCAGGCATGGGGCGAGCGCGGTCATTGGGTGCTATGCCGCCTGTGACGATCAAGCCGACGCCACCTTTGGCTCTTTCTGCATAAAAAGCGGCCATGCGTGCAAAGCCGTCCTTGGCTTCTTCCAGACCCACATGCATGGATCCCATGATCACGCGGTTTTTCAAAGTGGTAAAGCCCAGGTCCAAGGGGGAGAGCATGTGGGGGTAGGCTGTCATCTCGGGCTTCCTATGGGCAATCAAACTTCAACTTGGTCATGCATCAAAAGAACGCCAAGATTTAAGTTAACATAATATACATCGTAGAGTTACGTATAAGGATCAACTCACCATTTGCCTCTGGGCTGCAGCCGCAAAATGGCTTCTGAAATGAGCGCCTGAGCATCTACACGGTTACCAAGCCTGGCAAAATCCAAAGGATTGAGTCCTTGTTCATTTTTTAAAAGAGGCTCTGCGCCTTCATCCAACAAAAGTCTAACAGCGGCGGGACTTCCGTACTGCGCTGCCATCATCAAAGGCGTTGTGCCATTGGGCGATTGGGCGTTCACAAAAGCATGGTTGTCCAGCAAAAGTCGAATCAGCGCAACATCCCCACGGGTGGACGCGTAATGCAACGGGGTCCAGCCGGGCTTGTTCACATCAGCGTCCTTACTGATCAAAAGTTTGGCCAAGGCCACATGACCCCTGAGAGCCGCATACATCAGGGCACTTTCGCCGGCCGGGTTCAGAAAATTCAGGTCCGTGCCCTTGGTTTCAATCAGCACTTGCGCGACTTTCAATGAAGGCTCGGCAATGGCCATGATGAGCCCGTGGCGGGCTTCCGGGTCCAGGGTGTTGGGGTCAAATCCGCGCTCTATCAAGCGTTGAACGGTCAGCGCATCATCTTGCTTGATGGCCTTGAAAAAATCTTCGTAAGAGCCAGCATGGCTAACAGAAAATCCATATAAAACAATAGCCAAAAGACCAAACTTAAAGTAATTTAGAGGATTTATCATGCGCTGCTTGAACCCGATTCAGTGGCTGCCAGTTCGCAAAAAAAGCTGTTCAAAGTTCAGACTGGTCGCCCGGGCAACAGTCTCAATCGGCAAGCCTTTGAGCTCTGCAATTTGCTGGGCCACCAGGGGCACATAAGAGGGATTGTTGGTTTTGCCGCGGTAAGGCATGGGTGCCAGATAGGGGCTGTCGGTCTCAATCAGCATGCGGTCCATGGGCACAAAAGCGGCCACTTCACGTAAGTCGGCTGCGTTTTTGAAGGTCAAAATCCCGGAAAAAGAGATGTAAAACCCCATGTCCAAGGCCGCACGGGCCACGTCATGCGTTTCAGTAAAGCAGTGAAAAACACCCCCGGCAGAGCCGTCACCAGCGTCTTCGCCCTCCTCTTTTAAAATGTCCAAAGTGTCTTTGGAGGCGCTTCGCGTGTGAATGATCAAGGGTTTGGCAGTTTGTCGGGCGGCACGAATATGAATCCTAAAGCGCTCACGCTGCCAGGCCATATCCCCCACACTTCGTTCGCCTAAGCGGAAGTAATCGAGCCCGGTTTCACCAATACCAACCACCTTGGGCAAGGACGCACGGCTCAAAAGGTCGTCCAACAAGGGCTCTCGCACCCCTTCGTTGTCCGGATGAACGCCAGCAGTGCACCAAAAATTATCGTAAGCCAAGGCCAGCGCATGAACCTCGTCAAACTCTTCTAGCGTGGTGCAGATCACCATCGCACGGTCAACGCCGGCAGCTTGCATGGCCTGACGGATCTGTACCAAATCGCCTTTGAGCTCTGGAAAGTTAAGGTGGCAATGCGAATCTGTGAACATCAAAAAATCAAAAAAAAGGGGTCGTGGCCAAACTTTAGCGGGTATTGAGCGCCAGGCTGGCACGGCTGACCAGCGCCTCCAGCATCAAGCCGGGGTTGTATGGATGCTCTACGGTGCGGCTGGTAACAGCCAGTTCTTTGGACCATGTCGCCAGCGCAAACAAACTGGCCGGGCTAGGCACAGGCAAAACGGCTTCGCTGCCGGGCCGGTATGCAGGCAAAGGCAGGTCTTCCCTGCTGAAGAAACGCGGTTTTGATCCGAGTTTGACCGTCCACATGTCATGACAAAGTTTTTGCAAGGCATCGACCACCATGGGCGGTGCCCAATCTACCAAAGTACTGACATCGCCGCGAGCCATGGCTTTGGGCAGGGCGCGCCAGTCGCGCGCAGCTTGGGCTGAAGCACCACCGCGCACCCATTGCAGCGCATCCGCAGGACGGCCGCCCGCCGCTGCGAGCAAAACACGCAAATCTTCCGGCAATGGAGCCGCCGCTTGGCTGGCCGCCTTGGTGGCCTTGACGCTCTTGACACCCTGTTCACCGTCTGCATCTGACAAAACGGGCTGAGCAGAGACCTGGGTCAGCCAAGCCAAGCTCTCATCAAAGCCGGGCCAGCGCATGGTGTGCGTCTGGCAGCGGCTGCGAATAGTTGGCAAGAGTTGCTGCGTTGCCTCGGTGGCCAGCACAAACTTGACCTCGCCAGGCGGCTCTTCCAGGGTCTTGAGCAAGGTGTTGGCCGTGATGGCGTTCATGCGCTCTGCCGGAAAAACCAGCACCACCTTGGTGTCACCACGCGAGCGGGTGAACTGCGTGAAGCTGACCGCTTCACGGGCAGCATCGACCTTGATTTCTTTACTGGGTTTGCGTTTTTTAGCGTCCAGTTCTTCCTGGGTTTTCTGGTCCAGCGGCCAGCCCAACTCTAAAAAAAGCGTTTCAGGCATGAGCATGCACAGGTCAGCATGCGTATGCACATCCACCGCGTGGCAGCTGCCGCATTGTCCGCAGGCGCCTTGTGGCGTAGGGGCTTCGCACAACCAGGCCCTGGCCAAAGCCAGCGCCAGTTCAAATTGCCCCAGGCCTGAGGGCCCGCTCAAAAGCCAGGCGTGACCGCGTTGCGACAGCAGGCTCTGCAGCTGGTCTTGCAGCCAGAGGGCTAGGGCAGGGGCGGCCGTCTCAGGGGTGCTGATGCTCACGACAACCAACCTTTGGCCACAAATACCGCCAACACCTCTTGCCACACCGCAGGCTGTGTTTGGGCGGCATTGATTCGTGCAAAGCGCGCGGGTTCAGCCTTGAGCCGACGGGCATAGCCGTCTGCCACACGTTGAAAAAAAGCCAGTGGCTGCGACTCGAATTTGTCAGGAACACGGGCACCAGCAAGTCGTTTGGCCGCCTCTTCGGGTGACAGGTCAAACCAGACTGTCATAGCAGGCTGCACCAGCGCTGGCTGAGATGGGCTTGTTTGCACCATGCGCTCAAGTTGGCCGAGCACCCCTTCATCAAAACCGCGGCCACCGCCCTGGTAGGCAAAAGTCGCGTCTGTGAAACGGTCGCACAAGACCACTTCACCTTTCGCCAGCGCAGGCAGGATGACGCGCTCCAGATGGTCTCGGCGGGCTGCAAACATCAGCAAGGCTTCGGTCAAAGGGTCCATAGCATCCTGCAGCACCAGCGTACGCAGTTTTTCGGCCAGCGGGGTGCCGCCGGGCTCACGGGTCAGCGTGACGGCCCTGCCCTGTGCCTTGAAGGCTTGTGCCAAGGCGCTGATGTGGGTGGACTTGCCCGCACCGTCAATACCTTCAAAGCTGATGAAAAGGCCAGCCGGCATGCTCACGGTTCATCGACCCCGTATGTATTTGTTGACGGCACGGTTGTGCTCCTCCAGCGTGGCGCTGAATTGGCTGCTGCCATCGCCCCGGGCCACAAAGTACAAGGCAGCGGTGCGTGCCGGCTGCACGGCAGCCAGCAGCGCGGCGCGCCCGGGCATGGCAATGGGCGTAGGCGGCAAACCGGCGCGGGTGTAGGTGTTGTAAGGCGTGTCTGTCAAAAGATCACGCTTGCGCAGATTGCCGTCAAAGGCTTCACCCATGCCGTAAATCACAGTGGGGTCCGTCTGCAGCAGCATGCCTATGCGCAAACGGTTGCTGAAAACACCGCCAATGGTGGCCCGGTCGCCGGGTTTACCGGTTTCTTTTTCGACAATGCTGGCCAAAATCAGAGCCTGCTCTGCCGTTTGCAGCGGTGTGTCCGGGCTGCGCTGCGCCCAGGCGCTTGCCAGCCGTTTGTCCATGGCACGGGCGGCGCGCTGGAGAACGGCCAGGTCGCTGCTGCCTTTGGCGTAGGTGTAGGTGTCCGGGAAAAACCGGCCCTCAGGGTGCACACCGGGTTTGCCGATTTTGGCCATGATCGCTTCAGCACTCATGCCCTGCGTGTCAGAGCGCAGCTGCTCGGCGCTTTGCAGGGCCGTGAGAACCTGCTTGAAGCTCCAACCCTCGGGCAGGCTGATCGTTTTGAGCGTTTCTTCCCCACGCACCAGCATGCGCAGCAAGCTGCGAGGGGTGGTTCCGGGGGTGACTTCGTAGCTGCCGGCGCGAATCTGGCGGGACTGGCCGGACAAGCGAAACCAGCCATAAAGCCAGTTGGAAGAGGTTTGCACGCCGCTGGCGACCACGGCCTGCGCCAAGTCACGGCCACGCGTGCCCGGCTCGATCTCCAGGTCCACCACCTGGCTGCCACGCAAAGGCTGCAGCGACAGGGGAGCGTTAAGCCACCACAGCGCTGCGCTGGAAAAAAGCAGGCCAACGGCCAACACCAGCATGAACAAACCCGACAAGACACGACGCACCAGAGGACCACCTTCGGCAAAAACTTCATTGAAACCCGTTGGCTATGATAATTCAGCCATGCCTACATCAACATCCGCAGCGACCCCGACCCCGCCAGCCTGGAGCTTCTCGGGCCAGCTTGAACTCCATCACATGGGGGTGATTCGCGTGGCCGGTGTTGACGCCGCCACTTTTTTGCAGGGCCAGCTGACCCAGGACGTGCTTCAGGCCGGCCTTCATGAGGCCAGACTGGCGGCTTTTTGCAATGCCAAAGGGCGCATGCAAGCCAGCTTTGTCGTCTTCAAGCGCAGCCCTGAAGAATTGCTTCTGGTCTGCAGCCGCGACTTGCTGGCCGCCACGCTCAAGCGCTTGTCAATGTTTGTGTTGCGCGCCAAAGCCCAACTCAGTGACGCCACGCCGGAGTTCAGCCTGATCGGTCTGATGGGTGACGCGGTCGCCGCGCTGGGCGCAGACGGCCGGCAGACCTGGTCTAAAACCGACACCGGATCGGCCAGTGTCGTGGTACTGCCTGCGGGCGCCGGTGTACTGCGTGCTTTGTGGTGCGCACCGGCAGGTACGACCCCACCTGCTAGCCCGGCCGTCACACCGCAAGCCTGGGCCTGGGTCAGTGTGCGTTCGGGCGTTGCCATGCTCTCGCAACCCATTTTTGAAGCATTTGTGCCGCAGATGCTCAACTACGAATCGATTGGGGGCGTGAGCTTCAAAAAAGGCTGCTACCCCGGCCAGGAGGTGGTCGCCCGAAGCCAGTTTCGCGGCACGCTCAAGCGCCGCGCCTACCTGGCTCATTCGGATGCGGCCTTGTCCTGCGGTCAGGAAATTTTTCACAGCACAGACCCCGAGCAACCCTGTGGTCTGGTGGCCGCCGCCTGCGTTGCCCCCGATGGCGGCTGCGACGCGATCATTTCCATTCAAACCTCTGCGGCCTCCAGCGGCAGCCTGCACGCCGGCTCGGCCGGTGGGGCCACGCTGAGCTTACTGCCCCTGCCCTACCCCTTGCTTGAAGACATTTAAGCGCTGACCATGTGCCTGCTGGCTTTAGCGATTGGCGTCTCTGAACGCTGGCCCCTTGTGCTGGCATCCAACAGGGACGAGCACCGCGCGCGGGCGACGCTGCCGCTGGCCCGCTGGACCAGCGATCAGGGGGCCACAGTGATTTCCGGCCGCGACTTGCTTGCCGGTGGCACCTGGCTGGGCTGCACGCCCGAAGGCCGCGTGGCCATGCTGACCAATGTGCGCGAAACCACGCCCTTACCCGCTCGATTGAGCCGGGGTGACTTGCCTATGCAGTGGTTAAGCGGCCACATCAGCGCGACAGATTTTTTGGCGCAACATGACCCGCACGACTACGGCGGCTGCAACTTGATCATTGGCGACTATGCGAGTGCCCAATGGCATTGGGCCAGCAACCGTGAATTCCAAGCCAACGGTGCAGGCCCAGCGCGCATCCAAAGCAGTAACCGCTGGCAAAGACAAAGCTTGAAGCCCGGGATTTACGGGCTGTCCAATGCCTTTTTAGACACGCCCTGGCCCAAAACGCTGGCACTCAAAGCCGCCATGAAAGGCGCGCTAGACAAGGCCGTGGCGAGCGGAAATGAATCTGACTTGCTAGATCCCCTTTGGGCTGCATTGGCCAGCACTGAGCGGGCCGCACTGAGCGAATTACCGGACACCGGTGTGCCGGTCAGCCATGAGCATGCGCTTTCCAGCGCCCTGGTCGACATACCAGAGAGGGCCTACGGCACCCGCAACAGCAGTTTGTTGTTTATACGGGCCGGTCTGTTACCGACGCCATTCACAGCAACGCTTTGTGAAAAGTCATGGCCCGGGGATACCGTTCGCCTGCAGTGGTCGCTGGCGGCTTAAAACACCGCCCAGCAGACTCAAAGACATTTTGATGTGGGGAATATCGTCTTCTTCAAAGACATTGCCATACGCCGTGTAGCCCAGCTTTTCATAAAAACTACGCGATGTGCATTGCGCATGCAGCTTCACCATGGTGTCGCCACGCTGCAAGGCAAGCGCCTGCAAAGCCTGCAGCATGCCGGAGCCCAAGCCGGTTCCTCGCAAACTCCGTTTGACAGCCACGCGGCCTATTCGCGCCTGGTCGTTATCACTGGTCAGCAGTCTGCCGGTGGCCACCACCTGCCTCATACCGTTGTAAGCCACCACGTGCATGGCATGTTCATCGTGCAAATCGACCTCTGAATCCAGCGAAGTGCCTTGCTCTTCCACAAAAACCTCTATTCGCAGCTCTAAAGCGTCATCGCTGAGTTCGTTCCAACTGCCTGTCTTGTAAATCACGACTGGCAGCCCGGCTTCGAAATCCTCGATCACTTTGCGCAAGGCAGCCGGCACCGGAATCGGACGCTGCCTCACTGGGTCGGCAAAAACGATAATTTGCTCGCAAGTCACAAGCAATGCATCACCCAGAAAAACCGCACCTTCTACAACGATCGATGAGTTGCCGATGCGGGCACATCGCAATCGGACGTCCAGCAAGTCATCGCAGCGCGCTGGAACAAAATACTCCAAGCTGAACTTTTTGACATAAAACTCACCGCGCAGTTGAACCATGGTCTGGTCATAAGGCAAGGACAATGACCGCCAATATTCAGTCGCGGCAGCGTCAAAGTATTTCTGAAAGTGCGCATGCAAAACCACTCTGTGCGCATCAACTTCAGCCCAGCGCACGCGCTGCGTGTGTGAGAACCGAAAAGCTTGTTTTACAGTCATCACGGAATTAGGGGCCATCGAAAAGATCTTTTCTTACTGTTTTGAGAAATTTAAAAAATGCTGGTTTTTAGGCCGGTGTTACTTGTTTCAAGCTTTTAAAAAGCATACTCATCATGTGCTCATTCAATTAACTTAGATCTAAGTGTAACTACTCGGTATTTATTCATACATATTGGTAACAAATGCCATTGTGACAAGTTAAGCGCATGATTAAAAATCAGGGAAACCATGGCTCAAATCAACTACATCACCCAAATCCAGTTCGAATTCGGCGCTGTCAAGCTGCTGCGCCAAGAGTGCCAGCGAGCAGGCATCACGAGGCCGCTGATCGTCACCGATGTCGGCGTCAAGGCTGCCGGTGTGCTTCAAAAAGTGCTGGACGAAATGGTCGAGCTGCCGCTCAGCGTCTTTGACAAGACCCCATCCAACCCGACCGAAGCCGCCGTGCGCGCAGCCGTATTGCTCTACGCTGCAGGACATTGCGACGGACTGATCGCAGTCGGCGGCGGCAGCGCCATTGACTGCGCCAAGGGCGTGGCGATTTTGGCAACCCATGAGGGACCGCTCAAGACCTACGCCACCATCGAAGGCGGCTCGCCCAAAATCACTGAGCGCGTAGCACCCCTGATTGCAGTGCCCACGACCAGCGGCACCGGCAGCGAGGTTGCACGCGGCGCCATCTTGATCGTTGACGACCGCCGCAAGCTGGGCTTTCATTCCTGGAGCTTGGTGCCCAAAGCGGCCATCTGCGACCCCGACCTCACGCTCGGCCTGCCGCCCGGCCTGACAGCCGCCACCGGCATGGACGCCATTGCGCATTGCATGGAAACCTTCATGGCCCCGGCCTTCAACCCGCCGGCCGACGGCATCGGCCTCGATGGTCTGGAGCGCGGTTGGGCCCACATTGAGCGCGCCACCCGCGACGGGCAAGACCGCGAGGCTAGGTTGAACATGATGAGCGCCTCGATGCAAGGCGCGATGGCTTTCCAAAAAGGTCTGGGCTGCGTGCATTCACTCAGCCACAGCCTGGGCGGGGTCGATCCGCGCCTGCACCACGGCACCCTGAACGCCATGTTCTTGCCGGCGGTGGTGCGCTTCAATGCCTCAGCGGAGTCCATGCAAAAAGACCGCCGCCTGGAGCGCATGGCCCGCGTCATGGGCCTGGCTTCAGGCAGCGACATTCCAGAAGCCATCCAGGCCATGAACGCCAGGCTCGGTTTGCCCACAGGCCTGGCGGCCATGGGCGTGACGCCCGATCTGTTCGAACGCGTGATTGCCGGCGCCCTGGCCGACCATTGCCACAAGACCAACCCGCTGATCGCCACGGCCGACGACTACCGGGCGATGCTTCAAGCGTCTATGTGAGCCAGCTTAGCGACTGGCGCAAACGAATCAAAGCGGCTCGACCCGGCCCATGTCCGGCTTGAGCAGCCAGTCCTGAAATTCATCGGCCATTTGCTCACTGGCTTTGGCGGCGGCTTTCCAGGCTTTGACGCGGCCGGGCAAGTCATTGCCGTAATTCGTGAAGTCGCTGCGGTCGGGCAGTTTGCCCTTGGGCAGATTTTTGACCCACTCTGGGTTGGGCGCGAGCAGCAGCATGTTGTCCAAAAAGCCGGTGGCGCCGTGCCGCCACTTCAGTCTTTTGTCGAGCCAGCCGGGCACGACGGCTTGTTGGAAATGCGGGTAGAGCACCAGGCTGGCGCCAGCATTGGAGTCGCTGCGCTGTGCATGGGCGTAATCAAGGTGGAGGTGGTAGTCGGTGATGCCGCCGTCCCAGTAAGCGCCTGGCGGTGCGCCGGGAATGTCGTGCACGGCGCGCAGCACAAAGGGGATCGAGCAACTGGCCTGCAAGGCAGAGTAAAAGTTCGTCGCAGTGAGCTGAATTTGCCGGGTGCGGTAGTCGCCCGTGGCAAAGGGCAGGTGCGCGGCGGAGGCGCCGGGCTTACCCGATGCGGGCGCTGAAAATACCACTCGCTCCAGCCATGCGCCCATGGCCCTGCGACTGGCCACATTGGTCAAGAATGCAGCCAGATAGCCCAGTGGGGTGCCAATCGGGTGTTCGCGGCCAAGCACATGGCGGCCGTGCGAGGTCAAGACGTGCAGCCGAAAGCGTGGGTGTTGCAGCACCTCATCGATGCGGCCGCCGTAAAACGCTGTGAGGCTCTCACCAAACTTCTTGCTGACAAAATCAGCGCTGGGCCGTTTCTGCCCGGGCTGCACTTCGTAGTGCTGGCCAATGTAGTCACGCTCCAGGCGCTCGAAGGCCTGCACCGGATCGTTCAGGCAGGCCGTGGCCATGCGCCAGGCGCCAATCGAGGCGCCCACCAGATGTACGGGCTGAGTAGATTGCGGCAGCCACTGGCCGAAAATAAAACGGTCCAGCGGCCCGAGGATCAAACCCTTGGGGCCGCCCGCCGCGCCCGGGACCACGCCGATATCTTGCGGCCGCAAGCCGTTTTGCTCCATGTGGCGGCGTGCGGTCGGGCCGGCGTGAAGGCGAAGGGCTTTCAAGCGCAGGGCTCTCGCCGTTTATTTCTTCAAGCCCTGCAGCTTGGCAAAAGCCGAGGCCATGGCGCTGCCCTGCCCTGCGGGCTCGGGCCGCTGGCTGTAGCCCTGGTTATGGCCTTGACTGGCGTTGCGGTTCGGTGCACGTTCGCCGCGGGCGGCAGCTTCGAACTTGTTATCGCGCGGGCCGTCGCGGCGGGCTGGCGCGGCGTCGAGCTTCATGGTGAGGCCGATGCGTTTGCGCGCCACGTCCACCTCGGTCACACGAACCTTCACGATGTCGCCGGTCTTAACCACCTCGCGCGCGTCAGAGACGAACTTGTTGGCCAGCTGGCTCACATGCACCAGCCCGTCCTGGTGCACGCCGATGTCGATGAAGGCGCCAAAGGCGGCGACGTTGCTGACCGTGCCTTCGAGCACCATGCCTTCTTTCAGGTCCTTGATGTCTTCCACGCCGTCGTTGAAGCGCGCGACCTTGAAGTCCGGGCGCGGGTCGCGGCCCGGCTTTTCCAGCTCGGCCAGGATGTCCTTGACCGTGATAACGCCGAATTTCTCGTTGGCAAACAGCTCGGGGCGCAGCGTTTTGAGCATGTCAGCGCGGCCCATGAGTTCGGCCACCGGCTTGCCAGTGTGCAGCATGATCTGCTCGACCACCGGGTAAGTTTCTGGGTGCACACCGGTGCGGTCCAGCGGGTTGCTGCTGGCGTTCAAACGCAAAAACCCGGCGCTTTGCTCGAAGCTCTTGGCGCCCAGGCCGGTCACTTTGAGCAAGTCGGCGCGGCTGCCGAAGGCGCCGTTGGCGTCACGCCAGCGCACCACGGATTTGGCCACCGTCTGGCTCAAGCCCGACACACGGGCCAGCAGCGGCACGCTGGCGGTGTTCAGGTCCACGCCCACGCTGTTGACGCAATCCTCGACCACGGTGTCCAGGCTGCGCGCCAGCTCGCTTTGGTTCACATCATGCTGGTGCTGGCCCACGCCGATGGACTTGGGGTCGATCTTCACCAGCTCAGCCAGCGGGTCTTGCAGGCGCCGTGCAATGCTGGCCGCGCCGCGCAGACTGACGTCCACGTCGGGCATTTCCTGCGAGGCAAATTCACTGGCCGAATACACCGACGCACCCGCCTCGCTGACCACCACCTTGTCAATCGGCCAGGCGGTGCCGGTGGATTCCGCGTGTTTGGTGATGAGTTTGATCAGGTCAGCAGCCAGCTTGTCGGTCTCGCGGCTGGCGGTGCCATTACCAATCGCAATCAGATTCACACCATGCTTTTCACTGAGCTTGGCCAGTGTGTGCAGCGAGCCGTCCCAGTCTTTGCGCGGCTCGTGCGGGAACACGGTGGCCGTCTCAACCAGCTTGCCCGTGGCATCGACCACCGCCACCTTGACGCCGGTCCGGATGCCCGGGTCCAGGCCCATCACCACGCGCGGGCCGGCCGGCGCGGCCAGCAACAGGTCGCGCAGGTTGTCGGCAAACACCTTGATGGCGACCTTTTCGGCCTCTTCGCGCAAGCGCGTGAACAGGTCGCGCTCCAAAGATAGGCTGAGCTTGACGCGCCAGGTCCAGGCCACGCATTTGCGCAGCAGGTCGTCGGCAGCCCGCCCCTTGTGGCTCCAGCCCAGGTGAATCGCGATCTTGCCTTCGGCCAGCGAGACCACAGGGCCTTTGGCGGGCACGCCGGCAAGCGCCGGCGGCTCAGGCAAGACCAGCTTGGCATCCAGAATTTCGAGCGCACGACCCCGAAACACCGCCAGCGCCCGGTGCGAAGGCACACGGCCTATGGGCTCGTCGTAGTCAAAGTAGTCGCGAAACTTGGCGTGGTCGGGGTTGTTCTCGTCCTTGCCGGCCACCAGCTTGGAGCTCAGCAGGCCTTCGCTCCACAGCCATGCGCGCAGCGACTGCACCAGTGGCGCGTCTTCAGCCCAGCGCTCGCTCAGAATGTCGCGCACGCCGTCCAGCACCGCCTGCACGGTGCTGAAGTCGTCGCCGCTTTCGTTCTTTTCAGCCTTGACGTAAGGCGCGGCAGCGTCTGCAGGCACCAGGGTCGGGTCGGCAAACAAGGCGTCGGCCAGCGGCTCGATGCCGTTTTCACGCGCTATCTGGCCCTTGGTGCGGCGCCGCGGCTTGTAGGGCAGATACAGGTCTTCCAGGTCTTGCTTGGTGGCGGCTACGTCAATGGCTGCACGCAACTCAGGCGTGAGCTTGCCCTGCTCTTCAATGCTTTTAAGCACCGTGTCGCGGCGGTCTTCAAGCTCGCGCAGGTAGCCCAGGCGGTAATCGAGTTCGCGCAGCTGAATATCGTCCAGCCCACCGGTGACTTCTTTGCGGTAGCGGGCAATAAATGGAACAGTGGCACCGCCGTCCAGCAGCTCAACCGCGGTGCGTACTTGCTGATCATTGACTTTGATTTCTGCGGCGATTTGCCGGATGATTTTTTGCATGAAGGGAGTGTGGACCGTAAGTCCGGCCGCGGCCACTACAGGCCAGTGAAGGGTTCGTCAAAGAAGGCTGTGAATTGTCACACAGGGCCTAGCGTCAACCTAGCCCGAAACCGCCCGCAAAGCCACCCGCAGTTGCTCGCCCAGCTCAGGTTTATCGGCAAAGGGGTCGCTGGGGTTACGGGCTTGTAAAACGTCTTCCAGTCGCGTTTTGACCGCGCCAATGGCTTTGGGGTGGCTGTAGATGTAAAACTGGTTAAGGGCGACAGCGTCAAACACCAGCTGGGCGACTTCAGCCGCGCTGACCTTGCCCGCAGCCACGGCCTTGCTGATCATGGCGTGCTGAACCTTCTGACTGCGCGTAGGTTGGCCGTCAATGTCTGCAGGTCGGTTGCGAAAACTCTGGCTGATGCCGGTGTTCACAAAATACGGGCACAGCACCGAAACCCCGATCTGACTGGTCACCAGGCTAAGGTCCTGGTAAAGGGTTTCGCTGAGCGAGACCACAGCATGTTTACTGACGTTGTATGCGCCCATGTTGGGCGGGTTGAGTAAGCCGGCCATGCTGGCAGTGTTGACGATGTGCCCCTGCCACTCGGCATCTTGCGCTGCAGCTTCGAGCATCATCGGCGTGAACAGGCGCACGCCATGCACCACGCCCATGACATTGACGCCCAGTACCCACTCCCAGTCTTGAATGGTGTTTTCCCAGATGAGGCCACCCGAGCCCACGCCTGCATTGTTAAAGACCAGGTGCGGCGCGCCCCATCGCACCTTGAGGCTTTCGGCCATGTCCAGCATCTGCACGGCATTTGAAACGTCCAGCCTGAAAGTCATGGTCTGCGCACCGGCGGCTTGCAATTCGGCACTGGCGGCGTCCAGCGTATCCTGCTGCACATCGATCAGCACCAGTTGCATGCCTAAGGATGCGCCAATGCGGGCAACAGCCAGACCAAAACCCGAACCGGCACCCGTGATGACCGCCGTCTTGCCCTTGAAATCCGAAATCATGGTGGTGCCAGCGCCTCAGATCAGCTTGACCAGTTGCTTGCCGAAGTTCTTGCCTTTGAGCAGGCCCAAAAAAGCCTCGGGTGCAGCGGCCAGGCCCTGGGCCACGCTCTCGCGAGGGCGCAGCTTGCCGGTGCCAACCAAGGTGCCGAGTTCTTTCAGGGCCTCGGGCCAGACTTCCATGTGCTCGCTGACGATGAATCCTTGCGCCTTGAGCCGGCTCACCAGAATAAGCGTCGGGTAGCTCATGGGCATGGGCTTGCCGTCATAGCCGGCGATCATGCCGCACACCGCAATCCGGCCGAAAGGGTTCATGCGCAGCATGACGGCGTCCATCACCATGCCGCCGACGTTCTCAAAATAACCGTCCACCCCCTTCGGGCAAGCCTGGGCGACGGCCTTGGACAGTGAGCCGGCGTCGGCATGGAGCTTGTAGTCAATGCAAGCGTCAAAGCCCAGCTCGGCGGTGGCGTACTGACATTTGTCCGGTCCGCCCGCAATGCCAACCAAGCGGCAGCCACGCGCTTTGGCCAGCCCCGCAAACGCACTGCCGACCGCGCCTGTGGCCGCGCTCACCACCAGGGTTTGGCCGGCCTGAGGCTCGATGATCTTGACCAGCCCGTACCAGGCGGTCACACCCGGCATACCGACCGCTCCCAGGTAATGCGACAGCGGCACGTGGGTGGTGTCCACCTTGCGCATGGCTGCCGGAGTTTCGGCATTGACCACGCTGTACTCTTGCCAGCCGCCCATGCCCACGACCTTGTCGCCGGGGTTGAAACGGGGTGATCGACTGTCTATCACTTCGCCCGCCGTACCGCCTTGCATCACCTCGCCCAGCGCCTGCGGTGCGGCATAGCTTTTGCTGTCGTTCATGCGGCCGCGCATGTAAGGATCCAAGCTTAAGAAATGGTGACGTACCAGCACCTGGCCGTCTTGCAAATCGGGCGTCGGGCTACTCACCAGTTTAAAGTTGCTGGCACTGGCAGCGCCCTGGGGCCGGTTGTCCAAAAGTATTTGATGATTTAGGGGCATAGAGACTGGCTCGCTTTAAAAAATTACCGCACAAAGGCGAAAGTAAGAGGCTGTTAATCAAAAGCTTTGAACAGCATATAGGCTGAAACAAAAAACAAAAGGAGAGCAAATCCACGCTGGACCTGCCATGGTTGCAACCTGCGAGACACTCTTCGACCCATCAACATTCCACCGATCATGGCGCCTATAAAGCTACTTGTTTCAACCATAGGCAGTTCGGCACCAGCCAATACGGCATTGACGACGCCTCCGCTCCCAACCAACGCAATGACGAATAAAGATGTTGCCACAATGCCGGGCACTGCCAAATGGGTGAATCGTCGCATTAAAGGAACGATCAAAAATCCGCCGCCCACGCCCAACAGCCCCGTCATCAATCCAGTCAACATACCGATCCCTGCAAGAATTGATGCAGCAATCGGTGTCCAGATAAATTTACTTGTAGCACTGTTGATAAAGGCCAAACG